>CAYZGA010000017.1:0-26530 GCA_964477945.1 uncultured Halobacteriales archaeon | reverse complement strand
TCGGGTTCGTCCTGCTGAACGCCGTCGACGCCCGCGACCTGCCGGTGTTGCTCGGCTCGACGCTGGTCATCGTGCTCGTCTCGGTCGTCGGGACCGTCGTTCAGGACCTCTCGTACCGGTATCTCGACCCCCGCGTCGGTGACCAGTAGCCCCGATAGGACACGAGTGCCGGTCCGGCGATGTGCTGCCGGTCCCCGGAGCGTTCGCACCGCCTCGCCTCCTCTCGGTTGCGGGCCTGCCTGTGAGCCCCGGTGCCCGGTCAGGCCGTCACGGCCCGACTCCCGCACTCGCCGGCGGCTAGCTCCCTTCCTCTATCACCAGCACCCCGGTGTTTTCGCGGTCGTCGGTGTAGTCGCCGTCGCTGGGTGGTCTGATGTCGAGTGCTATCGTCCCACGGTCCTGGTTCGGCTGGAGTTCCGCGGTCACGTTCCCGAACACCGCCGTCCCGTTCACGTTGGTCTCGGCTGTCAGGATACCGTCCAGTTGCGCCGAGTCGCCGGTCGCCACCACCGTCGCGTTCTGGACCGGGTCACCACCGGGGTCGAGCACCGTCACCTCGATGCTGGTGGTGTTTCCCTCCTCGATTATCTCCGGTTCCGGGTCGGTGTCCAGTTCCGTCGAGCCGAAGGTGTTCAGTCCGCCGATGATGCTCGTCATGACGGCGAGACACGCGATGCCGACGACGAGTGCGATCACCAGTCGGACCGGAAGCCCCTCTATGCCTCGTTCGTCGCGCCACAGGTTCGTGGGCATGGTCACCGCTGGTCCCGTCCCCGGTGATAAACCTGCGGTCGACCCCCACGCGGTGCCTGCCGGTTCCGTGCGTGGAGCCAGTACACTTAAGCACCAGACCCGTCGATAGTAGGACACTCGACTGGAGCCAATCAATGCCAGGGACAACAGCAGAACCGAGGCGACGCGTTTCGGAGGGGTTGCGAACGGGTATCCTGGTGCTGCTGGTGGGGGTGTTTCTCGCCGGGGTCGGACTGGGGGTCGGCACGGCGGCGGCGAGCGACCACGAGAACGCGACGGTCGCGGCCACGTTCGAGGCAACCGGTGTCGAGGGGTTCGTCGCTATCAACCAGACCGACGCCGCGGACCCCATCGCCTTTCCGACGCCGGACGAGGTAGAGCAACCCATCTCGGTCGACGGCGTGGTCTACACGAACGGCACCTGGCGGTCGACCGACGTGTCCTTTCCGGACCTGGGCGAGGAGCAGTTGGGGTTCGACATCGAGATTCGCCTGGAGGCCCCGCGCCCGTTCGAGGGTGAGTTCGACCGCGAGACGGGCGAGATGACCGCCGACGCGGCGCTCACAATCATCGTGCCGGTTGGTGACGAGGAACTCGAGATCGACGTGCGGGCAAACCTCACGACCGGACAGAGCAACGGTATCCAGGGGGACAGCGAGGGGCTTGCCACCGATAACGCCACCGTGACGCTCGTCAACAACCAGTTCACGGTGCCCGAGCAGACCGGAAACACGCTGATAGACAGCTTCATCGGGTTGCCCGCACCCGACCCGGGCACGAACTGGTTCTCGCTCGACCTGGCGATGGACATCGAGACCAACACCGGAGCGCTCGCGGGTGTCGTCGAGTCCCCGGCGGGCGACCCGGTCGAGGGGGCGACCGTCACGGCCGGCGGGCGGACCACGACCACCGACGCCGGCGGTGCCTACGAGTTCGAGGTGCCGGTCGGAGGTACGAATCTGACCGTCGAACAGTTCGGTTTCGCCAACCGAACCCGGCCGGTGACGGTCGACAGCGGAGAGACGACGACGACCGACATCACGCTGGACCCGGTCGAAACCGGGACCGTCGCGGGTGTCGTCACCTCGGCAAGCGGCGGCCCGGTATCGGGGGCGACGGTCACGGTCGGCAACCGGGAGACGACGACCGAGACTGACGGGACATACGAACTCGACGCCGAGGCCGGCACCGCGGAGCTGACCGTCACGGCTGACGGGTTCGACGAGACGAGTCGGTCGGTCGCGGTCACCGCGGACCAGGTGTCGACGGTCGATGTCGAGGTCGGTTCCTCGGTGGCGACGTTCGAACCGGTGCTGATTCTCGCGGACGACGCCACCGTCGGTGAGTCCGTCGAGGTGACCGGACTCGTCCAGAACGTCGGCACCGCGACGGGGAGGACAGAGGTGACAGTCGCCGTCGGCGACGAGTCGGTGACCGAGACGGTCGAACTCGCACCCGGCGGACTGCGGGCGGTGACACTCGACTGGGAGACGGTGTCGGGCGACGAGGGAAGTTACGAGGCGACAGTGACGACCGGCAACGGGACCGAACGGCGGTCGGTTGTCGTTGCCGGCCCGTCGTTCGGTATCTCGGTGTCCGCGAACGACGTCGCGCCAAACGGCACAGTCACCGCTACTGCCACCGTCGAGAACACGGGGACCGTCGGGGGAAGCCGGGAGGTGACAGTCGCGATCCTCGACGACGGCGTCGTCGAGACCGTCACCGAGACGGTGTCACTCGAACCGGGCGAGACGGGCGAGGTGACACTCGACTGGGAGACCACCGGGAGCGACGCCGGCAGTTACGAACTCCGTGCCGAGGCTGGCGACGAGGTTAGCACCGGGTCCGTTCTCGTCGACGACTCCGTCGGGGAGGCGGACTTCGTCATCGAGAGCACGGGTGGGTACATGGCCTACGGCTACGATACCCTCGAAGCGGCGGAGGGTCAGGGGCTCGAGTTCCCCGACAGGAACGCGGGTGAGGACCCCATCAGAATCTGGGGTGTTATCGACGAGGAGACGGGGACCTGGGAGTCGGTCCGCGAGGAGTTCCCCACCCTAGTGCAGCGGGGACTCGAGGGGACCGTCGAGACGATTGACGGTCTCAGCGGTGAGATTGACCGGGACACCGGGTTCCTCACCGCGACCGCGACCTACCGCGTGGTCATCGAGGGTGACGAGGACACGGCCTTCGAGTTCAACATGACCATGACCACCGGCGAGAGCGGCGAGATGACCGACATCGGCGCGTACGAACCGGTCAACGACACGTTCGTCGATGTGACGTTCGTCAGTAACGACTTCGCTGTCGACGACCGGACCGGCGACTCGCTCGCGGACTCGACACTGAAACTCCCCTCGCCGCAGGTCGGGGACAACTACGTCGAACTGGGGTTCCAGGCCGATTTCGACCCGGGCGAGCAACCGGTCCCGGCAGACAACACGTCGACGGGAAACCCCGCCGATGATGATGGGGGCGAGACCGAACCGAGCGGGCAGACACTCGCGACAGTTGGTCAGGGTGTTGGGGTGCTCGGACTGGTCGGGGCCCTTCTCGCCGTTCTGGCCGGACTGTACGTCCGGTTCGTCCGGGCGAACTAGTCGACGTATCCGGCGACGAACCCGGACACGAGCGCGCCGATACCACCCAGTCCCGCCAGGCCGACGAGGTCGAGCACCCCCGGTGTCGCGCTCGCACTGTCGTCGCCGTTCCCGGTCGTGTCGCCGCCGTTGCTGCCGTCGTCGACGACCTGTGGACCCGTCGGCTCGGAGACGGCGATGCCCGCGCCGGCCACCAGTATCATCAGCGTCGCGCCGAACAGGCACGCGACCCCGACGACCGCCGCGTCGGTCGGACTCACGACGCTGTCACCGTTGACGATACCGAGGATTCCCGCGACGACGGGCGCGCTGAGCGCCGCAATCGACAGAAACGCGAGCGGCGTGTACGAACTGACGACCTCCTCCTCGGCGGCCCCGAGGTCTGGCATGACAGTCGCGCTTATCCACGCACCGGTGAACGCCGCCACCAGTGCGATTCCAACCCCGATACCGAACATCGCAAGCACAATCCCGCCGGCCGTCTCGGTTGTCCGCTCCATCTGTTGTGTCATCTTCACTCAGCGCCCATATTAAACCAACTATTCAACCGAACAGACTGTTTCGGGGTCGAACGGCACGACTGCCGGTGATGACAACCCGGAATCTGCCGTGCCCTGCCCTGTTAGTGCTTCTGTCCCGTCTCCGGCTGTCGGTCGCGGCGCTCGCGCGGGTCGGGACAGCAGCCGGTCCAGACCCGGGACCGGTCAGACCTCGGGCAGGTCGATCTCGGTCCCGTCGGCGTACACCGTCGGGTCGGTGAGGATACCGTCGAGGTGGATGGGGACAGCGATATCGCCGCCGATTGCGTGGTCGTCCCCGATGGCGATGTGGACAGTCCCGCCGGCTTTCTCGTCGAGCAACACCGACCCGACGAGGTCGGTCACGGCGACGTTGGTGCCGATACCCAGCTCGGCGAGGTTGTAGACATCGTCGCCGGCCGTCTCGGCGGCCGCCTTGACCGCCTCGCGGACGGCGTCGTCCTCGATGTCGGTGACGCGGCCGTCGTCGACGGTGAACGCGACCTGCCCGCCGTCGAGTCGGCCGTGGGGTCGCATCGTCCCGTCGACGACCACCCGGCCGCTCGCAGTCTCGGGGCTGACGAACACCTCGCCGGCGGGCAGGTTCGAGAAGTCACCGGGTTCGTGGACGATTCCAGTATCGGGAATCCACTCGCGGTTACCCGGTTCGAGCGTGATGTCGGTGCCCTGTGGTGAGGTGACCCGGATCTCGTCGGCGTCGACGACCTGTCCGAGCACGTCGTCACAGGCGCTCGCGATCCGCTCGTAGTCGGCGTCGAGTCCCGTCACGAACACCTCCTCGGTGATACCGGGTAGTGTCGCGGCGCGCGCGCCACCGGCTGTCGCGTCCGCCCGGGCGGTCGTGTGGCTCAGACTCTTCGTCGTCGGCGCGAGCACGACGTCGGACCCGGCCATCGCGGCCGCAACCGGGTCCGGCGGCTCCGCGCCGTGCTGGTCGCCAACGGGGTACCGGACCAGTGTCAGGTCGTCAGTCACCTCGCTCGCGGCGTCGTACAGCGCCTCGCCGATCTGCTCGCGCTTCCTGTCGGTGACGACAGTAAACGACTCGCCAGCCTGGAGGGCCAGACACTGTCTCACCGCCGTTGCTGCCGGGTCGCGGAGTCGCTCGCTCATAACCCTGTTTGGCACGGGGGGCGGTTAGCTTCTGCGGTGCCGGGCACGACTGTCCGAGGCGGCCGGAAAACAATCACGCACGATCGTATGAAACGTGGACTGTCACCCGGGCGAGAACTGTCGTTCGCTCGGACAGACCGCGGCAGTCGACCGGACGGCCTGGCCGCGCACTTGTCACCGACGCCGGGAACAGACCTCGACAGACTGGCAGATGTGCGCATCGACCGCGACCTCGTGGGCGGACGAGCCGAGAACAGGTTCGTTCTCGGTGTGTTGGGGCTCTCACAGGCGGTGACGAAACTCCCCGAGCGGCGGAAAGGCGAGGGTCTCGTCGCGGTCCCCGTCGCGCACCACCGGAGATAGCGCGTCGGTGTCACGGACCATCGGGGAGAGAAAGTCCGCCGCGGACATCTCGTTGATTTCCACACCGGTCACGAGTCGGTTGAACGACGGGACCATCAGCAGGTCTGCGCCGTCGTAGACGCTGTCACCGGCGAGATAGCAGGGTCGCGTGTACCCCTCGATGGTGATGGTCGGGTGGTCGTGGCCGACGATGTACCGCTCGGCGTCGGCGTCGGGTTCGACGTGCCCGTGACAGACAACGGTGTCGCCGACGCGGTACTCGGGGGTGGTCGGGCCACCCCAGACCACGTCGAGCATTGTGTCGTGGTTGCCGGGTGTGACGACCAGTTCCGCGTCGGCATCACGAACGGCCTTCCGGAGGCCGTCGAGTGTCTCCTCGACGAGTCGGGGCACCGTCTCGAAGGAGTGCAGCAGGTCGCCGGCAACGACCACCGTCCCGGGGTCGAACCGGTCACAGAGCGTCTCGACGCGGTCGAGTATGTCGGCCCCGGCACCGACCGGCACCTCGACGTTCGCGGCTGCGGCTTTCCCGACGTGCAGGTCCGCGAGCACGAGCACGTCCTCGACGACTGCGGCCCGGTCGCGCAGGCGGAGCCCCGACAGCGCGTCCATACCCCATCTCGTCGACGGCGACCAAAGAGCGTGCCGACTCCGCACGCAGGCAGACAGGCAAGGATTTTTATCGGACAGTCGCGTTCCTTTCTGTAGGATATGTCCGCTGATGATACACCGGACGGTGAGCGAGACACCGTCGATTCGAACGGTGCCGGGAGCGAGACAAGTTCGCCGGACGTCCGCCAGCGACTCGAACAGGAGGCGGACCGGGCCCGCGAGCAGTTCGACGAGAACGTTATCGACCTGCTGTCGTGGATTCTCGATACCGACACGCGGGCGCGCATCTACGTCTATCTCTGTCAGGAACCCGATAGCACCAGCGAGGAGGTGGCCGAGGGAACGGGACTGTACCCGAGCACGGTCCGCGAAGCGCTCGCCGACCTCCACGACGAGGGGCAGGTGACCCGTACCAAGCGCCAGAGCGACGGCGCCGGCAACAACCCCTACGAGTACAGCGCGCTCCCGCCGAGCGAACTCGTCTCGGAGAAGGTCAGCGACGTGCAGCGACAACTCAACACCGTGTTCAACCTCGACTCTTACCTCGACGGCGACGACGAGGGTGACAGCGAGCCGGTCACCATCACCGTCCGGGAGCAACACGAGGACAACGGGAACGGCGAGAGCCTGAACGGCACCGGCGACGCCGTCGGGGACGACGAGTGAGCACTCCGAACATTACATCTGTCGGGGTGCCGTCACGGCAAATATGAACGTCGCGCTGGGTGGGACGTTCGACCCGGTCCACGACGGGCACCGCGCGCTGTTCGAGCGTGCGTTCGAACTCGGCGACGTGACAGTGGGACTGACCAGTGACGAACTCGCACCCCGGACCCGCAGCGAGGAGCGCCCGGTACGCGACTACGAGCGCCGCCGGCGCGAACTGTCGGCCGAGTTGTCGGCCTACGCCGGGGAGTACGACCGCGAGTTCCAGATTCGCAAACTGGAGTCACCGACCGGTATCGCGACAGAACCACAGTTCGACGTGCTCGTCGTCTCTCCCGAGACGAAAACCGGCGGCAAGCGTATCAACGAACTCCGCCGGGACCGCGGCCAGGACCCCCTGACACTCGAGGTGGTCGACTCCGTCTACGCCGAGGACGGTGACCTGCTCTCCTCGACGCGCATCGTTCGTGGTGAGGTCGACGAACACGGGAACCTCACACCCGAGCGCGACGGCTGGATGGCCGATGTCGACTGACCTCACCACTCCGGGGCGTCGAGTCCGGCCCCCTCCAGCAGCCCCTTCCAGCGCTGCTGGACAGCCAGCCGCGAGACACCCACCGCGTCGGCGACACTGCCCTGCGAGCGCTGATCACCGGTGACCAGTCCACCGACGTACAGCGCGGCGGCTATCGCCGCGGGTTTCGAGCGGTCCGACTCCGGCACGCCCGAGAGAAAGGCGTCGCGGGCGCACGAGCGCGCCTCGGTCCCGAGTTCGAGTCGGTCGGCTGCCGTCTCCAGGTCGGCCAGCCACTCGGCGTTGTCCCGCTCGTCTCGTGCGCGGTACATACACCGGATTACCGTGCGAGAGGTTTAAACACTGGCCGGGAGCGAAGGCCTCTTACTCCCGATTGTCGAACGGTTGTGTGCGCGCGGGTAACCGAGCCAGGTCAAAGGTGCAGCGCTTAGGACGCTGTCCCGCAGGGGTCCACCGGTTCAAATCCGGTCCCGCGCACTGAACAAGAACTGCGAGCGTAGCGAGCAGTTTGCAGTGAGAGCAGGACCGGTTTGAATACCGCGTCTCCTGTGATACGGTCGTGCGTGGCTCTTTACTGCTATGGTATCGCCAGAGTGGCGTGTCGGACGGCAGAACGCCTGGATTCGGTCAAGCGGGCCGAAAATAATCACGCACGACCGTATGAGTCCAGTGTAACACATTCAGAACGAGCAAAGAATCCTAATTATCAGGCGGCGCGACTCGTGACGGTTACCGAACGTTCCTTCTCCTGAGTATGTGGACTGCTTGGCGTGAACGGGCGCTCCTCATTTTTTTGAGATAGCCACAGACCAGGCTATCTGCGGACCGGGCCGACATCCGCCGGTAGTCGTACTCACGCGGCGTCTCGTCGTCGGTCACGTCTCATCTCCGTCGGTCGGATGGCGGTCCTCCACCCACACATCGACACCGACCACGCCGGGGAGTGCGCTCTCGATGTCTCGGCCGGCAGCGAGCACGCCGGTCAGGTCCTGCAGGCGCGGCGTGTCCGACGAGTGGTCTGGGGTGGCGTCGTCCAGCGACGATTCGAGCGTGTCGATATCTCCCTCGACGACTGTCTCGATCCCCCGGATGGTGTCGACGGCACGGTCCCACTCGCCGCTCTCGACGTGGGCTGTCGCCCGCTGGATCAGCTCCAGCCGTCCCTGGGTGTGTGCCCGGACGGTCACACACACGTCGTCGGAACACCGCTCCAGCGTCGCCCGAACCTCCCGGATGGTGTCGCCCATCTCGGCGAGGTTGGTCTGCCCGGTCCGCGCGGAGCGCTCACCGACGGCGTCCGCCGCCGCCGCGGTCTGTGAGAGGAGCTGCCGCTCCAGTTCCAGCACAGTCTCGCGGGTTTCGACCGTGTCGTCGAGTCCATCGCCGTCCGAATCGGCATCGCCCGGTCTCTGAACTGTCGCCCGGTCGCCCCGACTGTTGGTGTAACTGGTCGCACCGTCAGTCCGGTCGGGTTGACCGATGTCGTCGCCGTTGTAGTCGAAACAGCAGTCGGCTGCAATCGCCCGCGCGGTCACCCACGCCTCGAGTTCGACAGCGCCAGAGAGCGATCCGGACTCGGCCGAGAGGGTCGGGGTCAATCTGTACACGGTCGGCTCGGCGGTCGGTGACGGACCACTGTACGCACCGACGCCTCCGAACGACGCCGCTGGCGATGCCCCCGTGTTTGTCGTCGCGCTCGCGGCCCTGTCCAGACAGCCACTGAGCGCACCGACGGTCAAGAGGCCGCTCGCGGCGAGCATCTGCCGACGAGTTGTTCCAGTAGCTGATATCTCTCGCACCGAACTGTGCTGTTCTGGCTCCATCTGTACGTCTCATACGCTCACAGTATAAGTATTCTTACAACATCGTCGGCACGTTCTGCGCTCGCACCCGCCAGTGTCGTGCATTCCCGATTCGAGTGGCATCTCACTCGACGGTCCAGCCACCGGCTTAGTCGTCCGTGTCCACCGGGTCGACAGTCGTCTCGGAGTCCGGGTGGTCGGGACTGTCGACCACGGCCCCACCACCAGAGCCACCGGTGCCGCCAGGCTGCGTGGTGCGCTCGGACGGGATGTCTGCCTCGAAGGTAACCGTGAGGCGCTCGTCGTCGCCGAGACGGCCACCGGCCTGCCCGTCGTCGGTCACCCCGGCAGTCGCCGCCACGAAGATGACCAGCGCGGCGGCGAAGACTCCGACCGTCCACCTCATGTGTCCCTCTTGTCGGCCTCACCGTCTGTCTCCGGGTGTGGGACTGCGCGTTCGGGAACTGTCTGTGGCTCGTGGGTGGTCGTGCGCCACGCGCTCACAGTCACCCAGCCCGCGAGTACGAGACCGAGCAGACCGGCGGTCAGTGCCCCGACTGACATGGGATGGGGCGGGCCCCCGGCCGTGGTCGTGAGCCAGACGTGCCAGCCAGCGTACGCGAACAGCACACCGGTCGCCAGCACCGATAGCTTCAGGTCCGCGACTGCAACTGCCACCGTCTCCGGTGAGTCAGTTTCTGGCGTGTCCATCTCCGGGTCGGTCGTCTCGCGTTCGTCGTGACCGTTCACCCGGACGAATTCGTGAACCGTTTGTGAGTCACTCCCGTCGTGTACGGCCGTCGTCGACTCCGTGTTGGCCTGGTTGCCGGTTTCGCTCCGGTCGCTAGCCTGCTGGTCGCCGCGCCACCTGATTGCAGGCCGCAGGGCGTCGACATCTTCGTCGGAGGGTGGGCTGTCTGCCGCGTCGGGCGTCGCATCGTCGTTCCGGCGGCGACGCCACGCGCGCAGTTCGGTTCCGAGCAGAAGTGTGAGCGGGACCCCAATGAGCGCCACGTACCCGAGCGGAGAGTTCGCCCAGACGATGATGTAGCCGATGTACGGAATCGTGACGGTGACCTCACCGAGCACGCGGTCGGGGTCAACCGGTTGGTCGTCCGGTTCCTCGTTGGCATCACCCTGTGTCACGTACGCGCCGTTTGCTATCGCAACGACCCGGTGTGTCGTCGGGATGTTGGCGTCGTCCTCGAACGTGATGACGTCTCCAACACCGACCGAGCGCGAACCGTCGACGATGACCACATCACCGGTCGAGATGGCCGGTTCCATACTCCCCGAGAGAATGACGAACCCGTGGTCTGCGCCGACGACCTGCGGGGCAGCGAAGACGACGAACGGAACCACTGCGGCCACCAGCAGGACCGTTCCGAGTACGGCCCCAGTTCGGCGGAGTCGCTGACGCCACTGTCGGCTGTCTGTCTTCTCGGCCTGTTCGGAGTCGGTCTCGACGCGCTCGGTGTCGGAACTCATCGGCGACCCCTCCCACGGTGTGAGCCGCCGGTGCTTGCTGCAGGCGAGACGAGGTCTGCCGGACACTCCCCGTCGGATCCGGGTACCGTGCAGACACTCACGAGCACGTAACTGATGTCGTACCGGCGACCGCTGTTGGGGTTCTCCGGAGCGGAGACGACTCCGCTGTCCGTTCCGGAGAGGACAGCCGTGCTGGTCCCGAGCGCATCCGGGCGACGGACGTATCGCTCGTCGCCCGGCCCGCCTTTCACCTGTACCTCACACAGCGGCGGGACGAAGCTGCTGTCAGTCGAGACAAGGTCGAAGGCGACACCGGAGGCAGTATCGGTCTCTGTCACGTGAATCCCGTACGTCGACAGCCCCTCGTCGAAGCTGTAGGTTGTCGCCGACTGGAGCGAGGCCCGGACGTTGAGCTTGCCGATTGCCCGACAGCACGTGCAGTCGAGCGCAGTTTCGCAGGGACCGGTCCCGTTGTCGGAGAACGGATTTCCGGCGTCTGGACCGCGACACTGTACTGCGGCAACCTCCAGGGGAAGCGCCGCTGTCTCCGTTCCGACGTAGCTACCCGCGTCGTAGGCGACCACCACGTAGAGTTCGTCTGTCAGGCACTCGCCTGCATCGGTCGTGTCGCCGGTCCCGTCGAGCGGGATGCCAGCCCGGAGTGCAGTGGCGACATCGCGGAGCGAGCCGTCAACGATTGTCTCGCCTGCGGTTCCGTCGGGAGCGGCATACGAGAGCGTGACTGCGAGGTCCTCCGCGAGCCAGGTCGGCGGCGGGCAGTCGGCACGGAGCCACACCCGGGCAGGATTGTTAACTGTCTGCCCGGACTGTGGGAGCCCAATCCGGACGAGTACTCGCCCGGCGGCGTCTGTCCCGGTAAGTGGTCCGACCGGGAGCGCGAGCGTCGGTCCGTTTGCGGCCCCGTCGGGCGGTGCGTCGACCGCTGGCCCGCCCGGACCAGTGTCGGGGAGTTGCCAGTACGTGAGAGTCATATCAATTGTGCCGGTTGTCAGGTCCATCTCACGGCGCTCGCGGTCTCCGACAAGGCCGTTCGAGCTGGCCGCGGAGAGCGCGCCCGCTCCACCGGCCGCCGCGAGTGCCGCGAGCACTCGTCGGCGTGTCGTGTTCACGTCGCTCCTCCGGACCGGAGGCTGGCCGCAGTGTTTGGTGTGTGTCGTGTGTTTGGCATGTGAGTCTCCATTGTCCGCGAGTCGAGACGGCGGTTCGCCGATGGCAGTTGTAGACCCCCTGCAGGCATAGGTATGAACAGGCTGTCGCCGCCCGCAGGACCGGTACGGGAACCGTATCTCTGCCGGGCAGCAGGCCCGGACTCCGACTCCGGGCGTCGACGGGGCTGTTGGACCGTCAGGCGGGGACCGAGGGACCGCTACCGTCGTTGTTGCGCTCCTGTTCCGTGTAGAACCCGACATCGAAGGCAACGGTGTCGCCCTGAGCCTCGTTGCCAACCGCGAAGGGAAGTTCCCAGGAGAGTCCGATGCAGTACATCAGCCCGTTCCCCTCGAAGGCGTCGCGGTTTGTGTCTGTCGCCGGTTCGTTCAGTTCGCCGTACAGCGTGAGGACGTTGCCATCCAGCGGAATGCCGTTTCCGCTCGACAGTTCGCCGAGAACGGTCGCCAGCGAGTCCTCGATGATGATCTTCTCGCCGACGAACTGCTCGGCGAGCACACCAAACACTGTCGGGATGGTCGTCGGGTCGTCCACGTCGTAGAAAAACTGTGGACCGTTGCCCGCCCCGTCGGCAGGACCGGCCATCACTTGGAGCACGCTGTCATTGGCACTCCCGACGGAAACGGTGTACACGTTCGTCTCGGGAGCGGGTGCGCCAGCGCGTGCGTCGGCGGCAGCGTCCTGAGGCGACACGAACTGCGTGCTGCCCGTACCGTTGAACGATTCGCCATCCGAGAGAACGATACTCGACGCGGGCACGCCCGAGCGGCCGTTCGTGGCCAGTTGAGACTGTGCGTCGTCGAGCCCTTCGCCGATGTACGTGCCGGTGGTGATGCCGCTGCCGCCGGTGTCCGGGTCCGGGTCGCCGTCGCCGTCGAACGGTGTCGAACCGGGTCCGCCGGTGACGACGTTTGCGAGCTTCTGGCGGAGATTGGACACTGCGGTGTCGACTGCGGTCAGGTTCGTCGTCAGCGGCTGGAGAATCCCCGTCCGGGGGACCGTGTCGTCGCTTCCCTCGCCGTCGAAGTAGGCAACACCGACCTGCGCGTCCGCGCTTTGGTCGATGAGATACTGGACGAACTCCCGGGCTGCAAGCTCCACGAGGTCGATTTTCGTCGTTTCGTCGTAGGTCTGTCCGTTGGGGGTGATCGAGTCCTCCGAGACGACGCCGCCGAACTGGCGGTACAGCATCGAGCCCGAGAAATCAATCACGAGCATGATGTCCGAGGCACCGTTCGTGTCGTGAACGTTGTCGCAGTCGGTGTCGTACCAGAGTTTCGCCTGGATATTGCTTGCGAGGTCCGCGCCCGCTGTCTCGTCGACCGCGAGTTCGGGTTGGGTGTCGATACCTTCGCTTTCGCTGATACTGTCGGCCTGCATCCAGACGTAGCCGGGGTTGTCACAGAGGTGTAGTGAGAACGTGACCTCCCCTGTGTCGCCGGGCTTGACGTCGCCGAGTTGGATGAGGGCCTCCTGTGGGTCCCCTGTCGTCGGGTCCACACCGAAGGCCGCCTCCGAGAGGGGTGGAATCGTCTCGCAGTCCAGTAGCGGGATATTCCGTCCGGTGCCTGTCGGGTCCTCAGGGTCAACGAAGTCACTGTAGGTAACAGCCTCGCCGTCAACGACGATGGACTGCTCGCCGTCGCCGTCGTGGTCGGGGTGTGCGTTCACGAATGTCGTTTCGCCGTCCATCGTGTAATGCTGTTGCCAGTCGACCAGCAGGTCCAGTTCGCCGGTCACGAACTCGTTGTTCCCGAGGACTTCCCGGTCCGAGAAGTACGCCGACGTGCCAAGTCCTGCACCCGCAGAGGCGATGCCGACGGCTCCGAGACCCGCAAGCACCTTTCGCCGCGAGAGATTGACAAGCTGTGAGTTGTCGTTTGTCATGGTTCAGTTGTTCTGTCCGGTCGAGTTGCCCGTGCCAGTCGAGTCGTTCTCGAAGGGCGTCTCGTTGTTCCGGACCTGTTCGGTCTTGAACACGAGATCGAAGCCGAGCGTGTCGCCCTGCACGACGTTGCCGACCGCGTACGGAAGTTCCACCAGCATGTAGAACACGTAGCGGTCCGGCACGGCCGGGTCCGACCCGTCGTCGCTGCCGACCACGAGGATGTCGCCGTTGTCGTCTTTGACGACGTAGCCGCCGTTTGCGGCGTCGAGAGTCGCGTTTGCCTCGCGCGCGGTCGTGTAGTGAGTGTCCGGGCCCACGACGCCGCCGATGTCGGGTGTGCCGTAGCCCAGACCGAGGATATCGCTGGCGTTGTTGAACACGGGGTCGAGCGTCGAGAGGTCCTCGCGCGTGCCGCCGGGACTCCCGTCGGTGGGGCCAGTGTACTCCTGCCATACCGTCGTCAGGAGGAACTCGCCCAGGTCCGCGTCGTTGTTGAGGTCACTTTCGGCTGCCTGTTCTGGTTCGGGGTTCGCGCCGCCGGACTCGCTGAACTCCTCCGTGCACACCTGCACGTAGCCGGGATTGTCTCCGATCTCGACATCGAAGCAGATGATCGCCCAGTCGCCGGGCTTGATATCGTCCACCTGGAGGCCCACGACGGCCTCGTCGTCGTCTGCCGTCGTCGAGAGTCCGAGCGCACCCTGGTCGACCCAGTAGTCGTTGGCCGCCACGACGTTGGCGTTCACGACCATGTTGAGCGTCCCGGCAGTGAAGATGTTCCCCGAGAGTGTTTCGGCGTCGCTGAAGTACGCGCTGGTGCCGAGTCCCGCACCCGCGGAGGCGAGACCGATGGCTCCGAGACCTGCCATCAGCTTCCGCCGCGAGAGGTTGTAGAGTTGTGGGTTGTCGTCTGTCATTGTTCTTGTCCCGCCCGGCCAGTCGGCCGCGGTGGGATACAATACCCAAGGATAGACGGGGACTTACCTATGCACTCGTTCGGCGCTTCAGAACTCAAAACGCCGATTTACAGGGTTTTGCTGCCGTCCGGGACCCGATTCGTACGGTCTGACTGCCAGCTATCTGCCCCCAGATACGCTGTCAGTACCAGTGTAACTCGCCGGATTGGGTCACCCTTCCGACAGTCCCCGACGACCATACCAGTCTGATGCAGTGGCCGTACCGGCTTTTTCAGGAACTGCCAGGGACGGTAAGTCAATCATACCCAAGCCACTCTGTGACCTCCAGACAGGTATGCTTCAGCGCGCCTCGCTTGCCGAGTCCGACATCCACCACCTGCTGAGCAATCCGCGTCGTCGGGAGACGCTGACAGCGTTGCTAGACTCCCGGGGAGAGACACTTTCGGTGCGAGAGCTCTCGGAGGCGATTGCGACGACTGAGTCCGGTGAGCAGCCAGCCCCGCGACCACTGCGCGAGAGTGTCTACAACACGCTTCACCAGACCCATTTGCCGAAACTCGACAGCTTTGGTATCGTCGACTACGACGCCGACCGGAAGCTCGTCCACCCGCGCCCGGAGGCTGGACAACTCCACCGGTATATGGACACTGTCACACCTGTGGGTGTCACCTGGGGCGAGTACTACCGCGCGCTCGGTATTCTCGGTCTGTGTGCAGTTGTCGGCTCGCTTGCCAGCCTGCCAGGACTCGCTGCGCTCGACCCGCTGGTCTTTGCAACCGTGGCACTGACCCTGTTTGCTCTCTCGACGGTCTACCAGCTGTATGCGTAGGATAAAAACCACGACGAGGTGTGATTTCACAGACAGCAACAGGTAGGTATATGTAACATAACGTCTAACGTATGTCGAGGGAATCCAATGGAACTGCAACACGCCAGCACGACCGAGAGCGGGAATAGAGAACCGGACAGAGAGCAGACTCCGACAGACGTCGTTTTCACTACGCTGGGTAACCGGCGACGGCGGTACGCGCTCCACTATCTGCGGCAGATCGACGGACAGGTACCGATTCGAGATCTCTCGGAGCAGCTAGCAGCCTGGGAGATGGGCAAAGAGCGGGCGGCGGTGCAGCCCAAAGAGCGCAAGCGTCTGTACACGGCACTTCACCAGACCCACCTACCACAGATGGACCGGTTCGATATCATCGAGTACGACAAGAACAGAGGGACGGCAGCGCTCACCGACGCGAGTATCGATTTCGACAGATATCTTGACCAGCCTCACCGGGAAGCCAGCCGTATTCCCTGGAATGCACTCTCGATTGCCCTCGGTGGGGTGTGGATTGCCGTACTCGGGGCCGCGACTGCGGGGGTTGCGCCGCTCTCGAGTGTCGACGGGTACTTTTACGCAACCGCAGTCGTCGGACTGTTTACCGCGATGGGTCTCTACCAGAGCATCGCAGGACGACGACGCCAGCACGCCACACCAGCGCAGTCATCGGACACGCTTGTCCCGCCCGCAGAGGTCGCCGAGCAGTCACGAGAGTAATCTGTTGCCAGCCAACGGTCGCAGTCTTACTGCTCTTTCTCACGCTCTATCTCTGTCGCAGCGCGAAGTTCCTCTTCGATTTCGCTGCGGCCTTTTTGGAATTCGCCCATTGCCTGCCCGGACGAGTGTGCGAGCGCCGGAAGTTTATTCGCGCCGAACAGGAGTACAGCAATCGCGAGGATGATGAACAGCTCTGGACCACCGGGAAGCACGAACAGGACTGGTGTCAGTACCATACCTCCACTTGGGGTGGTGTGCGTATCAGTATGATAGCCATATCGGCGTCTGAACCAGCAACCGTCTTGTTCGGCAAGGCGCGCAGTGGCACCGCTCATAGTAGTCAACATCGTTGAGTAGTATAGTGTCTGCAAATTGGGAGTACCGTACGAACTCTCAGTCGTACGTTACCGGTGAGCCTTGCCGGGGTTTTCTAAACCTGGTCGGGTCGTAGAACGGTTGCAGCGGTTCTGACCGGCACTGACGCTCTCTCGTGATGACGGGAATCTTCGATTCTCGAACCAGTTGACCCCGAGGCACCTCACCTACGACGGGCCGTCCGTCGTGACCCGTTCGGTGTCGAGTGTCGCCGCCGAGCGGTCGAGTGTGAGCACCAACCGGTCGGTGTCGATAGCGATACGCGCCTCGACGCGGAACGGGTCCTCGCCCGTGACCCTCGCGGGTTCGACGTTCGAGGCCATGACGGTCCACGCCTGCCGGTAGATGTCCCGCCCGTGCCGGTGACAGAACGAGACGACCGCCGGGTGAAACAGGACACACCCGCCGGCGGTGCCCTGGACGGTCATGCCACAGCGCTCGCAGTAGCCGCTGTACTGCACCGGCACGGGCGCGGACGCCGCAGACTCGCTGAACTCGCCGGTCGTCGGCCCCTCGCAGTACGGACAGGTCCCGTCGATAACCGACCGCGCCTCCAGCAGTGTCCGCCGGAGCGCTATCTGGAGGGTCTCCTCGACCGACCGCCGTTCGAGCAACTCCGGCCCGACGTTCAGCGTGATGGTGTGACCGTCGGGGCAGGCCGTCTGGAGACTCCCGTCCTCGTAGGTGGTGGTCGCCGCGCGCTCGCAGAGCAGACAGGCCGTCTCGACGTCCGGGAACGTCTTCGTGACCGCCGGGTCGAACCGGTCGGAGACCAGCACCGCGACGAGATGATGGCCCACGTGCGAGAGCCGGTAGCCCCCGTCGGTCTTTACGACCAGGTTGCCACGGAGCTGTTTCAGGTGGTAGTTGAAGTTCCCGGGGTCGTCGTGGCCGACACGCCGGCGCAGGTCGGCGAACCCGAGCACGCTGTCGGGGTCACGCTCCTGATGCAACCGCGCCAGCTCGACCAGTATCGCCGCACGAACGTCGTGGCTCACGAGCTGAAGCTTCTCTGCCAGCCGACCCGCGTCTGTCTCACCCATCGGTCGAACCCCCCCGCCTCGTTGTGCCGGAGCAGCCACGCGAGCGGTCCCGCACCATCGTGTAAGACTCCATATAGTAATTGATTGCTCCACGAGTTTATACTTTCCCCCCACGTACGGCTGTTCGTGGAGCCAATGACAGTGCAACAGCGTTCACAGATCGAGACGCAGGCGAGAGAGTGCTACGAACAGTCCGGCGTTCCCGGGATGAGCGTCGCCGTCGTCGACGGCGGAGAGACAGTGTTCGCGGCGGGGTTCGGGGACCGGCAGGTCGACCCCGAGCGCCCGGCAACGGCGGACACGCTGTACGGTATCGGCTCGTCGACGAAACCGATCACCGCCACCGCGGTGCTGTCGCTAGTCGATGACGGGGCAATCGCGCTCGACGACGCCGTCTCGTCGTACGTGCCGTACTTCGAGGACGCACCCGGCGACCCCATCACGGTCCACGAACTCCTGTCTCACACCTCGGGGATGCCCGCCGACGACACCGCGACGGTGCTCATCCTCAGGGAGTTCGGGATGGACCCGGGGATACCGCTCGACGGGTGGGACTCGTTTCGCGAGTACGTCGCCGAGTCGGTCGACCGGCGTCGACTCGACGACCCCGGCTGTCTGTACTACAACTCCGGGTACGTCGTGCTGTCGCGACTCGTCGAGACCGTCAGCGGGCTGTCGTTTCCGGAGTTCGTCGCGAAGCGGGTGTTCGACCCGCTCGGTATGACGGACTCGACGTTCGACGCGGGCGTGGTCGGTGACGACTCGCGCGACGTGATGACACCGTACCTCCGGCAGGAGGAGCTACGACCCGAGACTCTGCCGGACAGCCCTCTGTTCCAGGGTCCGGGTGGACTGCAGGCGTCGGTCACCGACCTGTCGCGGTTCCTCGCCGCCTGGACCGGCGGTGACCCCCCGATAGACGGTGCCCTCGCCGCGACGATGCAGGAACCGGTCGGGGTCTTCCAGCACCTCGTCGACGGCACCGAACAGGGGTACGGCTACGGCTGGATGACCCGCCCGTTCGCGGACGACGTGCTCGTCGGCCACGGCGGGGGAACGGCGGTCTCGGCGGGCTACCTCGGGTTTCTGCGGGAGCGCGGTCTCGGTATCGCTCTCGGCTGTAACGCACAGCCGTCCACCTCGCCCGAGGACCTGGCGATGGAACTGCTGGCGACTCTCACCGGGACCGACCCCGCGTCGGTACTGCCCGAGCGGGCCGTCGAGCAGCAGGTCGAGCGCATCACGGGCGAGTACGAGTCCTACAGGGGTATTCAGACGGCGACGGTCGACTGGACCGGCGAGCATCTCGAGATCGAGCACCACAATCCGATGGACAGCGACACGGTCGAACTGTTCCCCGTGTCGCTGGACCCCGAGGTCTGCCGGTTCAGGACCGTCGACGGTGACGGCGACGTGCTCACCGTCGAGTTCGACGTGGCCGCCGACGAGGTTGCCTTTCTCATCGACCGGGTCCTGTTCGAGCGCGTCGGTGACCTCGAGGCTGGAACGACCGACGACGGCGAGAACTGACCCGACCGACGGGTTCGTGAGACCGACGGGACGAGGCGGGCCGAAGATACTCACGCACGACCGTATCAGTCGGCCTCGACAGGTTCGAGCAGCTCCTCGGGCGGGACGGACGCGAAGTTGACCACGGCGTCGAACCGCGAGAGGGGGAGGCGGTCACCACCCGTGATACCCCGGGCCGCCCGGTCCTCGAGGTGGGTCCGGACGAACCGCTGGGCGACGACCGCCATCCGGCCGTCCGGGTCGCCGTCCCCGCCGTCCAGTGCGGTCTGTGCCTGTTCGAGCAACAGCGACGCGGTGAACACGTCGAAGATGTAGTGTGCGAGGCGTTTCGCCGACAGTTCCGCGTAGTCGCGGTCCGCGCCGGCGAGTGTCGCCATCGCCGCCGTGAGGTCCTGAAACTCCGCCTCGACCACCTCGACGGCGTCCGCGAGGGCAGGGTGTTCGACCGCCGAGAGGCGCTCGTCGACAGCCTCGACAAACGGCTCGTAGGCGTCCTCGCGGTCGAGCGCGCGGAGCACGTCGAGCGAGAGCACGTTCTCGGTGCCCTCCCAGATTGGCAGTACCTGCGCGTCGCGCAGGAGTCGCCCCGTGACGAAGTCGTTCACGTACCCGTTTCCGCCGTGGACCTCCATCGCGTAGGAAGCGGTGTCGATTGCCATCCGGGCGGTCCGGAGTTTCGCAATCGGGACGAGCAGGCGCATCAGCCGGTAGGTGTCCGCATCCTCGCGCTCGGCCCGCTCGCGCTCGGCAAACAGCCGTGCGGCCTCGAACGTGAACGCGGTGGCGGCCTCGTGGTCGACGGTCATATCGACCAGGTCCTCGCGCATCAGGGGGAACTCGTCGATTCTCGTGCCGAACGCCTCCCGGTTCGCCGCGTGGATCTTGCTCTCCAGTAGCGCCCGACCGATGATACCACAGGCCCCCGCGGCGTTCGAGAGCCGCTCGAGGTTGAGCATCTCCGCCATCTGCTTGAACCCGTGTTCCGTCTCGCCGACCAGCATCGCCGGCGTGTCGTCGAACTCCACCTCGCCCGTCGGGACCGCGGTGGTGCCGAGTTTGTTCTTCAGCCGCCGGTAGTACTGGTCGTTGAGCGCCGCCGGCGGCACCGGACCGTCGAACGCGTCGCGGTCACCCTTCGTCAGAACGCCCTCGTCGGGGTCACCGTGCGGGACCAGAAACATCGACAGCCCCTCGGTCCCCTCCGGGGCGTCCGGTGTCCGCGCGAGCGCGAGTGTCACCTCACCGTCGATGTTCGAACAGAACCACTTCTCGCCGGTGAGCCGCCAGTAGCCACGCTCCTCGTCGTACTCGGCGGTGGTCTCGGCCGCGCCGACGTCACTGCCCCCCTGCTTTTCGGTCAGGAACATCGCACCCTCGGCGAGGTCAGCCCGGGAGCGACTGGTCAGCGCATCGCGGTACGCCGCGAGGTCGCCGTCGTCGAACTTCTCCAGAACGAGTGCTGCGCCGGCGGTCATCGCAACCGGACAGACAAAGCCCGACGTCTCGGCGTACGCGAGCAGGTACAACATTCCGAAGTAGTGTGTCAGCGGCATCGGTTCCTCGCGGCCCGGCGGCGCGCGGAACACGTCGGCGACGACACCCGATTCGTAGGTCAGCCGCTCGTTCTCGGCCTGTTCGGCGGGGTAGCGCACGAAGTTCTGCACCTCGCCGTGCTTGTCGTAGGTGTGCAGTTCCGGCCCGTGGTCGTCGATGTAGTCTGCGTTGTCCGCGATGGTGTGCCCGACCACCTCGCCGAACGCCGACAGCCGGGGTTCGGCCCACTCGTACGCCGCCTCGGGGTAGACCCGCTCGAGTTCCCGCTGGAGTGTCCGGTCCAGACGCCAGTAGTTGCAGTGTCTCCCCTCGTCGAACTGTCCGTAGTCGATTGGCGTGTCACTGCCGGGGACATCGCTCATACCCCCTGTTGGTGAACGCGGGTCATAACCCCAACGGGTGACTGACCGCCGGGTGAGGACTCGCGCCGAGTGGTGGCTACCGGGACAGGGCGTGGGCTGTCGCCCGAGACTCACCGGTCCCGACGGGCGGGGGGCTACTGTCTCCCGCGTCGCTCGCTCGCGTACCCGTCGTGTTGTCCGTGCGCGGCTGCCTGTCCTGCGTCGGTTGGTCCCGCGCTCCCAGTGGCGGTGACTGTGTTCGCCCGACGCCGGCGAAACGGCTCCCTGTTGGTGTGCAGTCCCCACCCGAGCGCGCCGTTGACGAGCAACCCGATAACGGCAACCGCCGCCCCGGCGAGGAGCACGACGAGGTTCAGAAGCGCGCCGGCACAGACCAGGAACGCGGCGACCTGCCAGCCGCGGCGGCGGTGCGTCCAGAGACCGTACGCGGCGTACAGGTGTGCGACCCCGAACGCGAGGGAGACGAGTCCGAACAGTTCGAGTCCCGCACCGGCGACCGGCACGGTACCGCTCGTCTGGAGTATCCTGAGACCGCCGTACACCGACAGGCCGCCGAGCACGCCGAACACCGCCGCGACGAACCGCACCGTCGCGGTGCTGTAACCGGCCGAACCGCCTCCGGACGCTCGCCGGCCTGCTGGCTCCCGGTTCCCGGTCTGTCCTCCCGCGTGACCGCGTCGCCGGCCACCCTGTCCTGCCCCCATCAGGTTCGTCTCGCTCGACTGTTCCCCGGTGTCACCGGCAGTTGCCCGCCCGCCCGGCGGCTGTGACGCCGATTGCTGGCCCGGCTCGTCGGTCCCACCTCCGTCACTGGTGTGCTGCATGACTCCCACTGCTTCGGTATCGTAGTTAAAATCTCGTGGCGGTCTGTCGCATCACGACGGCGGTCAGTTCTGTGGTACCCGCTGGTCCTCGTCGAGTGTCGCCTCGGTGTCGATACCGTAGACCCGGGCGGGTGTCTCGACGTGGGCGGTCCGGAGCGCGTCGTCGTACCCCTCCTCCCGGAGCCAGCGCACCCGCCGGGGGACGGTCCTCGGGCCGAGCACCGCCCCCGGTCGCTCCGGGTCGTCCAGGAAGTCCGTCTCCATCATGAACGGCTCGCCGCTCTCGGCGGCCGCCTCGAGTCCGTCGCGGTTGGCGATGACGCTCGGAACCGGCCCGTCCACCGGCCCGCCGGCGTAGTGTTTGACCACGTGCTCGCGGGGCAGGCCGCGAGTTTCGGCCCACTCGGCAACCTGTTCGAACGCCTCGCCACCCTCGGTGTGTAGCTGTACGGCACAGCCCAGTTCCGCTCCGAGTTCGAAGGCGTGGCGCATGACCGCGTTCGACGCCTCCCAGACCGCGTCGGACACGTCGTAGTGTGGTCGACCGGACTTGAGCGCCAGCGCCGGGCCGTCGGCGACGAACTCCGCCGCGATGTCGAGTCCGGCCCGCATGAACTCGCCTGCCTCCGCCGGGCTGTACCCGTCGTCGACGAGTCGCGAGACGAGCCCCGGGTGCACCCCGAGCACGGGCCAGGCACGCCCGGGCAGACGCTCGCTCGCCGCCGCGGTCACCTCGACGGTGAGCTCGAACGTCTCGCGAAACGCGTCGGTGTCCTCGACGGCGTCGACCAGACTCCAGGACGGCTTGTTGAGCACGAGGAGGTGGGTTCCGCCGGCGTTGGCAAAGTCCTTTGCCGCAACCGCACCACGCCCGTCGACCGGGTCCAGATGCAGGTGGTCGTCGAGAATCGGCGCCTCGGTCATACCTCCCTGTTGTTCGGCACCGGCAAAAGCCGTTCGACAGGTCACCCGTCGAGTGACTTCTCGAACCCGATGCGGTGTGGGTCGTACCCGTGGCGGCGGTAGAACCGCCGTGCGGCGCTGTTCTGTGCCATCGCCTCCAGCGAGACGACTTCGACCCCTCGCTCGCGGAGTCGCCGCTCTGCTGCCGCCAGCAGTGTCGAGCCGATACCGGCCCCGCGGTGGTCGGGGGCGACATAGAGGTTCTCGACGAGCCCCCGCACACAGTCTACCTCGTACTGACCCGACCGGGTCCGGAACATCACGAACCCGACCGGGTCGCCGTCCGTCTCCGGTCTCGCAACCAGGAGCCGGTCGTTCGCGCTGTAGCGTGCGAACAGTTCACGAACCCGGGTCCGGTTCGCCTCGGCCCGGAGGTGGGAACCGTGCTCGCGCTGGCCGAGCGCGAGTGATACCCACGCGTCCGCGAGCAGGTCTACCTCGGCCGGGTCCGCCACCGTCACCACGACGTCGGCGTGGCTCACGGGTCGTGCCCCCGGGGCCTGAACGGTGCCAGGTCGCTCGCCAGCCTCCCGCGTCGCCCACAGTCGCTCCGACGGCGCACGGTGCCCGGTCCGACACTCGGAGCACCCGTCTCTGCCACCATCACCGACCTCCGGCGGGTGATGCCAGCGGCTGACCCCGTTTCGGGTCGACCCGCGCGGCAAACAGCTCCCGCTCGGTGACCGCGCCCCGCTGCTCGCTGTCTACCGGTTCACCGGCTGTCACAGCCACGGTTGCGCTCATCTGTCACTGTTCGTCACGGACGATAAAAAAGCTACCTGCGGTCCGGGCACCTGTCTGTCTCGGGAGACGGCCGGTCCAGTCGGGCGTGAGAGCAGCAGGACCGGTCTCGGGCCACACGGACGTGTGTCGGTTGCACGGGACGGACGCGGTCCGGCGCTCAGAACCCGAGGTGGGCGTCGAGGTCCGCCTCCCGGCAGTGTTCGAGCGCGTGTTTCGCGTCCATCCCGGCGGCGGCGGCCGTCTCCCCGCGACCGACACCGACCCGCATGTCGACATCGACGGCGTCACAGACGTGTTCGACCGCCGACCGGTACGCGGACTCGTCCAGTGACGGGCAGACGGCGATGATGTTGTCACCACCGACGAAAAACGACAGCGAATTGTGTGCCTTGCGCATGTGTCGCATCAACTCGGCGTACCCCTGTTCGATGCGAATGAACGTGTCAAACTCGTTGAGCTGGTCGGTGTACTTGCCGGTGGCGTCCGCGACGTCGAAGTGGGCGATCTGGACGTCCTCGTCGGTCCGGAACTGCTCGTCGATGACCCGGCCTTTCAGAATCTTCCGGCGGTGCCTGTCCTGTGCGCTCCCGGCCTCCTGGAGCTGTTCGGTGGCGGTTCCCAGCGCCGAGGCCGGGTCACGCCCGGTGGCCACGCTGAGACTCGCCGTCACCGGGTAGCGGTTGGCGACGGACTCCTGGATGAGCGCGTGGTCGTCGATGTCCAGCCCGTTCGACACCGCGACCATGTTGTCGAACCGGGAGAAGAAGACGTAGCCGTCGCGGTTACCGAACAGTTGCGAGAGGTCGGCGTACAGCCGCGACTGGAGCGTCTGGAGGTCCACCTCCCGGCGAGGCTCCGGCGTGACCGTCCAGGGTCCGTAGTTGTCGATCTGGATGTGGGTGAGTTGCGTGTTGGTCACTGTCTGCCCCGTTCAGGCGCTCTCCAGTTGGTACGGCCAGTAGTCCGCCTCGCGGAGCGCCTCGCCGACGGCCTCGTGGAACTCGGGGAAGTCGTCGAACACGGCGTCGTCGTCGACGAACTCGAAGATGTCCGCGACACTCACCACCTGCTCGTAGTCGATACGAACGGGGTGGTCGCCGAACTCCTCGACGTACTCCCGGGCCGAGAGCGGGAAGTCCTCGCTCTCGTCGATTTTCTTCGCCAGCACCGCGTGACCGTACTTGCGACGGCCCTCGCTTCCCTCCTCGCCGTCCGGGTCGTGTGGCCAGTCCATACCTCTCTATTTGCCGAGCCACGCAAAATGACTTCTGCTGTCGGCCTCACCTGGACGCGGTTCCGACCGAGACTCTCCCCGGGAGCGCCCGCCCGCACGGTCGACGGTCGCTACTGGTGGCCGTCGTCGTCACCGTCGGAGATATCGTCGCCCTCGTCGTCGGCGTCGGTCTCACCCTCGCCGTCCTCGGTGTCCGATGTATCGTCGCCCTCGTCGTCGGCGTCGGGGCTGTCGTCGCCAACGGTCGGCACGGGACCGGCCCCGACGACCTCGCGGACGGCGTCCTCGAACTCCCGCCGGGTGGCAAAGTACGGTTCGTCGACGTCGGCGAGTATCTCGCGGAGTTCCCGCGGGCCGTCGGGGGTCCGGACGACGGTATCACCCTCGCGCTCGACGACCGTGCTGTGCTCGATACCCCACATGAGCCGTGCCGAGACGCGGGCGAGCGGGGCCCCCTCGACCGGATTGCCCTCGCCGAGTGTGACGGCGGGTTCCTCGTCGTCGGCCATACGTGGCGTTTCCCTGCCCGGTGATTAGTGGTTTCGGTCGCGGTGTACGAATCAGAAACACTATGATGCACGCTCGGGTAGTACGTCACCGTGCAGGAACGGACCCTCGCGTATCTCCGGGGCCGGTTTGGCGACCACTACCGGCGGGTGAACCTGGACGGGCCACCAGACGCTCACGACCGGGAGTGGGGCTACGTCCCGTGGACGACCGGACCGGGGGAGACATACGTCCGGCACAACGCCCTGCTGGACCTGGGTGACCTCTCGGCGTTTCTGACCCGCGAGCGCCCGCGACACGTCTACTTCTCGGCCGGCCGGTACGACGACCCGAGCGCGACGACCATGTCCGAGAAGGGCTGGCGGTCCTCGGATCTGGTGTTCGACCTCGACGCCGACCACCTCCCATCGACATCACCGACAGACAGGTATGCCGAGATGCTCGACGCCTGCAAGGACGCGCTCCGGCGACTGCTCGACTTTCTGGAGAACGACTTCGGGTTCGAGGACCTGACGGTGGTCTTCTCCGGGAGTCGCGGCTACCACGTCCACGTCCGCGACGACCCGGTTCAGCGACTCGAACGCGACGCCCGCCGTGAGATTGTCGACTACGTTCGGGGCATCGGGATGGAGTTCGACGCGCTGCTCAGAGAGGAGACCGTCGGCGGTGAACTGGGCCGGGAGAGTCCGGCGACGAACCGCTATCTCCCGACCGAGGGTGGGTGGGGGAGACGCGTCCACACCCGCCTGTACGACCTGATGGACGAGTTGCGGGAGATGGAGGAGTCGGCAGCACTGGAGCGACTGCAGGCGTTCGACGGTGTCGGCGAGAAGAAAGCACAGACCGCCTACCGGTTTGCCTGTAACCGCTTCGTCGAGATCGAACAGGGCAACCTCTCGGCACACAGCGTCTTCGAGAACCTCGCGAGACAGTTCGCACCCGCGGTGGTCGCCGACCAGAACGCCCCCATCGACGAACCGGTTTCGACTGACACCAACCGCCTGATACGCCTGCCCGGCAGTCTCCACGGCGGGAGCGGACTCGCCGTCAGACGGCTCCCCCGCTCGGAGGTGGACGCGTTCGACCCGCTGGTCGACGCCGTTCCCGAGACGTTCCGGCGCTACGATATCGCCGTCGAGGTAACAGACGGCGGGCAGGTCGAACTGGGCGGCGACAGCTTTACACTCCCGGAGGGCGAGCATACCGTTCCGGAGTATCTCGGCGTGTTCCTGATGTCCCGGGGGCGCGCCGAGAAGGGCCAAGAGTGACAGACGAGAGAGCGACGGACGACGGAGCGAACGGACACGCGGAGGAACGATGATGGACCTCGACGAACTGCAATCGGTGCAAAGCCGAGAACGGCAGACCGACAGCCTCCAGCAGT
>CAYZGA010000016.1:8955-26757 GCA_964477945.1 uncultured Halobacteriales archaeon | reverse complement strand
AAGAGCATCCAGCGCATCGCCGAGGAGCGGTGCACCCGCAAGTACCCCAACCTCCGGGTGCTCAACTCCTACTGGGTCGGCGCGGACGGCAGCCAGATCTGGCACGAGGTTATCATGCTCGACCCCAACCACCCCGCCATCCAGAACGACGACGACCTCAACTGGATCTGTGACGACGCCCACGAGAACCGCGCACTGCGTGGGCTCACGAGTGCCGGCACGCAGGGCCGCGGTCTCGGCTCGAAGGGCAAGGGCTCCGAGCACGCCCGCCCGAGCGTCGCCAGCGACAACAGGCGCGCGAAGTAGCGCAACTGCGTACACCCGCCACACCGGGCGAAACCCTGTCTGCCGTCGACAGGTCTCCGCGAGACCCTTTTTTCGGTGTTGCGACCGCTGACCGGTCGGACCCCGTGTGCGACGCGGGGGAGTGACGAACGGCAACACTTTAGCACCGAGTGTCGAATGTACGGTATGAGCGTCGACTTCGAGTCCGAGCAGTACCGGAAACACCGCGAGGCGGGTGAGATTCTCCAGACGGTGCGCGAGGAGGCCGTCGAGCGCATCGAACCGGGCGTGAGTCATCTCGCGGTGGCCGAACACGTCGAGGGGCGCATCCGGGAACTCGGGGGCGAACCCGCGTTCCCGATGAACATCTCGATCGACGAGGAGGCCGCCCACGCCACCCCGGGTATCGACGACGACGAGACGTTCGGCGAGGAGATGATAAACATCGACATCGGTGTCCACGTCGACGGCTACATCGCCGACGCGGCCATCACGGTGGATTACTCGGGGCACGACGAGCTCGTCGAGGCGTCGGCGGCGGCGCTGAACGCAGCAGTCGACACGGTCGAACCGGGGGTCGACACCGGACTGCTCGGCGACGTCATCGGTCGAACTATCGAGGGGTACGGGTTCAACCCCGTCGTCAACCTCACCGGGCACGGACTCGGCCACTGGAAACAGCACACCTCGCCGACCATCCCGAACCGGAAGGTCTCGCAGGGGGTCGAACTCGACGTCGGTGACGTCGTCGCCATCGAGCCGTTCGCCACCGACGGGCGGGGGAAAGTAAAGGAGGGCAGTTCCGAGGAGATCTTCGCGCTCGACCGGGAGCGCTCGGTTCGGGACCGCGCCGCGAAGCAGGCGCTCGACCAGATCACCTCGCAGTTTCGCACCCTGCCCTTTGCCACCCGCTGGCTCGACGGCACCCGCCCGGAGATGGCGCTCCGTCGACTCAAGCGTCAAGACGTCATCCACGGCTACCCCGTCCTGAAAGAACAGCCCGGCAGCTACGTCAGTCAGAAAGAACACACCGTCGTCGTCACCGAGGATGGCTGTGAGGTCACGACCAGATAATGGACCGCCTGTTCGCACCCTGGCGCATCGAGTGGGTCGAACGCGAGAGCCCCGAGTTCGAGGGCTGTCCGTTCTGTGTGCTCCCCGACGCCGACGGCACCGACCGGGAGCACAACCTCCTCGCCAGGGGCGAGCACGCCTACGTGTTGCTCAACAACTACCCGTACAACCCCGGTCACGCGATGGTCATCCCGCGGGTCCACACCGGCGAGTACCGCGACCTCGACGGGCCGGCACTGCTCGCGAAGGAACGACTCGTCCAGCGGACAGTCGACGCGATGGACACCGCGCTCGGTCCCGACGGCTACAACGTCGGTTACAACCTCGGTGGTGATGCCGCCGGTGGCTCTATCGACGACCACCTCCACGCGCACGTGGTCCCCCGCTGGGACGGTGACACGAACTTCATGCCGACCGTCGCCGACACGTCGGTCATCGTCGAGGCCGTGACCGAAACCTACGACCGCCTGCACGAGGCGTTCCGGGCACAGGAGGGCACGAGCGTCGACGGCGAGGACCGGGCCGTCGTGGTCGACGACGCCTGAGTCCATCTCGATTTCGTCGCGAGATTCGCCACCCCGGGATGGCGAAACGCCTCGGGGGCTCACCGCCGACAGTCTCAGCCCTGGTCCTCGCGCTGGTACCGGTTCCGGAGCAAAATTGCGGTGGCGTTCAGCAACAGCATCAGCGTGAGCAGGACAATCGCGGCCGCCGCGACGACACCGGTCCGGTACTCGGGGATGTTGCTGGCCCGGGCCGCGAAGATCTGGAGCGGGAGCGCCGCCCCGTCGGAGAGCAGACCGTCGGGGGCGGTGAACGTGGTGGTCGCGAAACTGAGCATCACCAGCGGGGCCGTCTCGCCGATTGCACGGCCGACCGCGAGGATGGTCCCGGTGAGAATCCCCGGAAACGCCTCCGGGAGGACGACACTCCGGACAGTCTGCCAGCGACTGGCCCCCAGCGCGTAGGATGCCTCGCGAAACTCGTCGGGCACAGAGCGGAGCGCCTCCTGCGAGGCGACGATGACGATAGGCAGTATCAGCAGACCCAGCGTGACCGACCCCGCGATGACCAGCCCCGGGTACAGGCCGAGCGCCTGCTGGAACAGCGCCAGTCCGAGGAGCCCGTACACCACCGAGGGGACACCGGCGAGGTTCGAGATGTTGATGTCGAGTGCGGTCGCGAGCGTGGCCCACGGTCCGGACTCGGGTGCGTACTCCTCAAGGTAGATGGCCGCACCCACCCCAACCGGAAAGGCGAGGAAGGTCATCAGACCCACAGTGATAATCGAGCCGACCAGCGGCGGGTAGATGCCGGCCTGTTCCGGGCGAAAGCCCGACCAGCTGTTCAGCAGGAGCGTCGGCCGGAGCCACGTGTCCGGGCCGGCGAGTCCGAACTGTGACTCGACGGTCGCCCCGAGCGCGATGCCGCCGACGAGCACGAGCGGCCCGACGAGACCGACCCGACCGTCGGTGTCGCTACCGAGGGTATCGGCGACCAGCACGCCGACCGGGACCAGGAACACAGACACGAGCACGAGTGCGAGCGCCGGGTCGACGCCCACGACAGGTCCGACCTGCGCGGCCGCGACCCCGGATACGGCGACCAGACCGGCTGTTACCAGCCCGTATCTGGTGGTCCACCGGCGGGCGACGACGGCCCCGAGCACACCGGCGGCCGGCACCGTGACGAACACGAGGTAGAGAAGCCAGTCGAGCAACGGTTCGAGCGCCGCGCTGACCGGGCCGTACACGCCGACGACCGTGGCGACACCGACCGGGACCCAGAGCAGCGCGAGTCCGACCAACTCGACCGGGACCGAGCGAACAGTCCTGACCTCCGGTCCGGGGTCGCCGTACCGTCTCGCGTAGCCGAGGATGGCGACGACCGGACCGAGCACGAACACGCCGTAGACGACCACGTCGGCCTGTCCGAACGTCTCGGCGGCGGCGTAGACGGCGAAACCGAACACGGCACCGGCGAGACCGAACACCGTTCCTCGGTCCCAGTCCGTGGCGCCCCCGACGAGTCGCCCACCGACCGGTGCCGCGACCCCGGTGGCGGCGACGAGTGCGAGCGCCGGGTCGACACCGGCGACCGGCCCGGCCCGTGCGGCCACGAGTCCGGGCGCGGTGACGAGCGCGGCAACCGCGAGGCCGTACCGTGCCCGCGTCCGGCGACCCGCGACGGCACCGAGCAGACCGGCGACCGGCAGTGTCACGACACCGAGGTAGACTGTCCAGTCTGCCAGCGACTCGATACGTGAACTGAGCGGCCCGTGGACCCCGGCGACGGCGAGCAACCCGACCAGTACCGAGAGCGGCACCGCGGGTCCGGCCAGGCGGCTCTCTCCGCGCCACCGCGCGTACCCGACGATGGCGGCGGGCGGCCCGAACATACCGGCAAAGTAGACGGCGACGTCTGTCGGCTCCAGCGCCTCGGCAACGGCGTAGACGACGAGGCCGAGCGCCAGCGTGCCGAACGTGACACCGAACGCCCGGGCGTTCACCGCCGCAACCGCGGGTCGCCGCCTGACGTACAGCGTGTAGAGGCCCACCGGGGCGACCAGCACACCGAAGTAGCCCAGGTACCACGACGGCGAGGCCTCCGAGAGACCGAGCGCGTCGAGTCCGATGAGCGCGAACAGGACCAGCAGGGCGAGCACGCCAACGAGTGTCGCCCCGACGAGGAGTGCCTCGAACAGCGCGCCCTTTGCCCGGCGCAGTAGTTGGCCCCGACCGGCTTCGAGTGGTTCCCCTGTTTCTGTTGCCATCAGTCGTACTCCTCCCTGTACCGGCGACGGACGTACTCTGCGAAGATGTTCATCGTCAGGGTGAACAGAAAGAGCGTCATGCCGATTGCGAACACCGCGTCGAGATCAGTTCCGGCGCGGTTCTCCGCCTGCGCGAGGTCGACCATCGCGGCGGTGAGCGTCTGTGTCGACTGGACGAGGTTCTCGAACACGTTCGGGACGATCGGCATCTTCGGGCTCTTGCCCGCGGCGATGGTCACCGCCATCGTCTCACCGATTGCCCGGGACAGCGCGAGCACGTACGACGAGACGATGCCCGACGCCGCCGCCGGAACGACCACCTTCGTCGAGACGTCGAACTTTGTCGACCCGAGCCCGTAGGCAGCCTCCCTGAGACTGTCCGGAACGGCACTCAGCGCGTCCTCGCTGATGGAGGAGACCATCGGGATTATCATCAGTCCGACGACGATACTGGCCGACAGTACGTTGAACGTCCGCAGTGACGGGAAGACGAGCGTGAACTTCGGGAGCACCGGAACACCCTCGGGGATGAGCGTCGCCGACAGCGGGAGTCCGAGCAGGTCGTTCACGAGCGGCGTCAGGTAGACCAGCGCAAAGTAGCCGTAGATGACGGTCGGAATCCCGGCGAGGATCTCCAGCGCGGGCTTGAGCACCGACCGGGTGCGGTCGCTGGCGTACTCGCTGAGGTAGATTGCGATCGCCAGTCCGATCGGCAGGGCGATCAGCGCCGAGACGACCGTCACGATGAGGGTCCCGCTGAGCAGGGGGAGCACACCGTACGCCGGGTCGCCGATGAGCGGGCTCCAGTCCGTTCCGGTGAGATACTCAACCGGCGAGACGGCGGTGAAAAACTCGAGGGTTTTGCCCAGCAACGCGAGGATGATACCGACGGTGATTGCCAGCGTGAGGAGTGCGCTGCCGGCGAGCAGCCAGCGGTACAGCTGTTCTTTCTGTGCGGTGATCCCGTCGCGCTGGAACTCGGTGGGCTGTTCGTTGCTCATCGTTGTAGATGCCCGCTGGTGTGTCGTTACCGCTCGAACTCGTACTCACCGTCGATCGCTTCCTGCAGCGTCTCCTGATTCGCCTGTGCCTGCTGGTCGGAACTCTGGACGTAGCCGATCTGGTCGGCGATGAGTGACTGGTCGGTTGTCTGTTCGATGTAGAACTCGATAAAGTCCTGCAGGAGTTCACTGTCCCGTACCTTCTGGTCGTTCGCATAGAAGAAAAGCGGCCGCGCGAGCGGGTACTCGCCGGTCGAGGCGGCCTCGAGGCTCGGGTCGACCGGCTCCCCCGACGCGGACTCGGCAACCGGGACGGCTGTCGTCGTGTCGGGGTTGTTGACGTAGTATGCAAAGGGGAGATAACCCAGCGCGTACCGGTTGCCCTCGACACCGGCGGCTATCGCGTCGTCCTCCTCGGTCCCCTCGAAGTCCGCCCGGATGCGGCCGGCCTCGCCGAGAACTGTCTCGGTGAAGTAGTCGAACGTACCCGAGGTCGAGGCCGGGCCGTACAGGTCGAACGGCTCGTCGGGCCAGTCGCCGTTCACGTCCGACCACATCTCGGGCGTGTCGTCGGGTGTCCAGATCTGTGCCAGTTCGTCGTAGGTAAACGAGTCGATCCAGTCGTTCTCGTTGTTCACGACGATGGTGAGGGCGTCCTTTGCCACCTCGAACTCGACAGGCTCGAACCCGGTGTCCCGACACCCCTGGACCTCCTCCGCCGTTATCCGGCGACTCGCGTTGTTGATATCCGAGTCGCCGGGGATGAACACGTTCGCGAACCCGCCGGAACTGCCGTCGCGGCTGATCTGGGGGTCTGTGTTCTCCGCGTCGACGTTCGGTTCGTCCAGGTACAACTCCCCGACAGCCTCGGCGATGGGGAAGACGGTACTGCTCCCGGAGATACGGATGGTCCCCGACAGGGTGTCTGAACCGCCGTCGTCGCCCGACTCCGTACAGCCAGCCAGTGCCAGAACCCCGGCAGCACCGCCAGCAGCCAGAATTTCCCGACGCGATACACCGACGGACCCGGAGTCTTTCCCCGTCATCACCTGAAGATACAGCGATGTGGTACAAATACGATGCTAATTTCTATATATGCGGGGTCGATTGTATGGTACCCATTCCCTTAAGATATATAGCCACATATATTACGCCGCGATAGCGACTGCGGAAAGTGCGTCGTGACCGGCAGTTTTGTCGCCGCGAACGGTCGCCTGCCGGTCAGCGGACACGACACGTCCGGCATCTCGTCACCCGGAACGAGAGGTTACCGGTCGACCGGTTGAACACTCGCAATCGACATGAGCGGGTAGCCGTTCTCCAGTGCCATCTCGGCAACAACCTCGTGACCCTCACACTCGATGACGAGGGTCACGTTCATGAACCGCCCCGTCAGTTCGGTGTATGAGGCGGGCCCGTCGTCGATGGTGGCGGCGAGTTCGTCGGTGTCGATGTCGACATCCACGCGCTCGCAGTGGGGCTGGTTGGTGATGGACTCCTCGATAGCCTGCTCCAGTGCAGGCGCGCTCTCGGGACTGACGGGGGTGCCGGCGAACTGGTGGTACAGCGAACCGAACTTGATTCCGGCCTCGAAACACGCCTGCTGTGGGCCGTCCGGACCGGTCAGGTCTGTGGTCTCCATGTGTCCCACTTGGGCGGGTCGCACAACCACACACCGGTAGCGGCAACGTGTGAGCGGCCGGCGGTGCGACCGGACCTGCACTCGTGTTCTGGGGCTCGCGATGCCGGACCGTCCGAGTACCGGGTCGAACGGTGGGGGCGAATCGTGTGCTACTTATCGCCGGTCCCGCTTGTACCAACCGAATGCGGGTACTGCTCACGGGCGCGGGCGGGCACGTCGGACGGACTGTTTTCGAGCGGTTGCGCGGGGCCTACGACTGGCAGCTCATGTATCACAGCCAACCGACCGAGGACCCCGACGTGCCGTACTACACCGGCGAGGTCCAGGAGATGGACGACGTACGGCCCGCCGTCGAGGGGGTGGACGCGGTCGTCCACCTGGCCGGTGACCCCCGCCGGGACGCCCCCTGGCGGAGTGTCATCGGCAACAACATCGACGGCACCTACACCGTCTACCGGGCCGCCGCCGAGGCGGGCGTCGACCGCGTCGTCTACGCCTCGTCGAACCACGCCGTCAGGGCGTTCGAGACCGAGGAGCGCACCCCGGAGATGTACCGCGCCGACGACGAGTTCAGACTCGACGGGACCGAGTTCCCCCGCCCGGGCAACGAGTACGGTATCAGCAAGGCCACCGGCGAGATTGTTGGCCGGTTCTTCCACGACCGCCACGACATCGCGGTCTGTAACATCCGCATCGGCAACCTCAACGAGGACCACCCGCCTATTGACTACGAGCGCGGACAGGCGATGTGGCTCTCCCCGCGTGACTGTGCTCACATCCACGACCGCGCACTCCAGGCCGACTACGGGTTCGAGATCGTCTACGGCATCTCCGACAACGACCGCAGGTACTACTCTATCGAGCGTGCGCGGGAGGTGCTCGACTACGAACCGATGGACAACTCCGCCGAGTGGGACGGCGCGGAGCGGGTCGCGTGAACGGCCCCCTGACGGGTGACGACAACAGACTGGCGGCGAACGGGAGATACCGGATAGCCACCGCACCGTGGGGCAACCGCCCCTGGGTGACCGCCCGAGGGCCGACCGGAGACTCGCGTCGCCGGTCACTCCCACGCAGCCGTCGGTGCTGTCCGGGTGACGCGACGACCGTCATCCAGACACCAGCCAGACCGCGACACCAGCGAGAACGATACCCAGCCCCTTTCGCAGCGTGAACGGTTCGTCGAGAAAGGCGATACCGACCACCGACGACAGAACGAGAAAGGTGCCGAAGATGGGGGCGACGACGCTCACGGGTCCGAGTTCCAGCGCACGGTAGTACGCGACGATGGCGATCGCGAGCAACACCCCCGCGGCGTACATGTACGGTGCCGAGTCGTCCGTGAGATGCGCCGAGACACTCGCGTCCGAGAGCGCGAGGAGAATCACCGCCGTGACGACCAGAATACCGTTTGTCGTGACGACAACAACCTCGCTCGGGATGTCACTCGTCGCGACACTGACGAGTGGGGCGACGAGCGCGTACGCGAGCAGGGCGAGCAGTGCCCACCAGAGATAGCTCATACCCACTGTGGGCGGTGAACGGTCTTGGTTGGTTTGATTCCCGACGACTAAGCGAGCTGCGTGCCGCCGGTCGCCACTGCAGGAGTCGACCCGTGGCCCGTGCAACCGGACAGAGCATCCAGGGAGCGTCGGTTCGCGCGTCTCGGGGGTCGTCAGTCCGGCGGTCAGTCGCCGTTGTCCAGCGAGATGTGTTTCGTCCGGACGATACGGTCGTCGGATTCGAGTTCCGCGAGCACCGACTCGGGGACCGGGTCGTCGAGGTTGTAGACCGAGAGCGCCTCGCCGCCGATGGTCTCGCGGCCGTTGAACATCCCGGCGATGTTGACGTCGTGCTCGCCGAGCACGGTCCCGATGAACCCGATGACGCCGGGCACGTCCTGGTTGTACGCGACCAGCATGTGGCCGTAGGGGACCGCGTCGACACGGTAGCCGTCGACCCGGACGATGCGGGAGTCGTTCCCGGCGAACTGTGTGCCACAGACACTGACACTGTCGGACCCCGATGCGACCGTGACGGTCACGAGCGACTGGAAGTCCTCGGCCTGGTTGGTCTTTGACTCGGTGACCTCGATGCCGCGCTCACTCGCCACCCGGGGGGCGTTGACCGCGTTGACCTGCCACTCCAGCGGGACGAACACACCCTTCAGCGCGCTCGCGGTCACGAGGTCGACATTCTCGTCGGCGATATCGCCGGCGTAGGTGACCTCGACGCGCTCGATACGGCCGTCGAACAACTGGACGGCGATCTCACCCGCCGTGTCCGCGAGTTCGATGTACGGCTCGATGGCCGGAAAGGAGTTCTCGTCCACCGAGGGGGCGTTCAGGGCGTTGCGCACGGGCTCCCCGGCAAAGGCCGCGAGTATCTGCTCGGCCGTCGAGACGGCCACGTTCTCCTGTGCGGCCGCCGTCGACGCACCCAGATGCGGTGTGACCACGATGTCGTCCACCCCGAGCAGCGGGTTGTCCGGGGCGACCGGCTCGTCCGCGAACACGTCGACGGCCGCACCCTCGAGAGTACCGTCCTCGACGGCGGCCGCGAGCGCCGCCTCGTCGACGATACCCCCGCGGGCACAGTTGACCACGTACCCCCCTTCGAGCCGTTCGAGCTCCGGTCCGGCTATCATGTTCGCCGTCTCGTCGGTCAGCGGGGTGTGGATGGTGATGATGTCGGCGCGGTCCAGACAGCGCTCGAGGTTCTCGACCAGCTCGGCTCCGAGCTGTGTGGCGCGGTCCTCGCTGATGTAGGGGTCGAAGGTGACCACCTCCATCCCGAGGTTGCCCATGCGCTTTGCGACCTCCTGGCCGACCCGGCCGAACCCGACGACCCCCAGCGTCTTGTCGTTTATCTCCGTGCCGAGAAACGTTCCTTTCGCCCACTCGCCGTCCCGCAATCGAGCGTGGGCCTGCGGAATCGACCGGGCCGTGGCGAAGCTCATCGCCACCGTGTGCTCCGCAGCCGCACGGACGTTCCCCTCGGGTGCGTTGGCGACGATGACCCCGCTGTCGGTGGCCGCCTCGATGTCGATGTTGTCCACGCCGATACCCGCACGCCCGACGATACGTAGCCCTGGGGCTGCCTCGAACACCTCGCGTGTCACCTCGGTCCCCGAACGGACGATGAGCGCGTGTACATCCGCCACCGCTGCCAGCAACCCGTCGTGGCTCAGGTTGTAGGCCGTCTCGACTGTGTGGCCCTCCTCGCGCATCCGTTCCAACCCGGCGTCCGCGATGGGGTCCGTAACCAGCACTTGCATACCCGAACGAAACCAGTCACCGGTCATAATCTTTGTTTTTCCGGCGGCAGGGACGCCACTACCCTCGGGGGACAGACCGGTGGACACTGCAGGTGAGGGGGTATCGGTACGACTCTGCGATGGCTCCCGGAGAAACCGCACCCGCAAGTTCTACCGCCAGGCAGGTAGCGATACCGCCGTCCCGAGTGGCGCTGTGATGTACGCGTCGTCCGTGCTGATGTCGGCGATTACGAGCCGGTCGATCGAACCCTCCTCTATCGCCGCCATTATCTCGGTGTCCGCTTCCACCGCCGTCGGGTCGACAGCATCGGACTCCATGTATGTCAATATGTAACATCCCTATATAAAAATGTCGATTGTGGCACACAGACCGCCGGACAGGGGCACGACGGCGTGCGATTCCGGGCCGACACGAGGTGTGACATCTCGGGACAGCGAGCGTCGACTGACGGTACTCAGAAACACCGACTGCCGTCAGACGGAGCACAGCGATTCGGGGGTCGAACGGGTGTCCCGTTGCTCGTCTGCCACCGCAATCGCGTCGTGGTGACCCGCAACCGATTCGGGGGGTTTAGCCCACTGCGCACCGAACGAGACGTATGAAACAGGCGATTGTCGCGCGGGCGGACCTGGGGATGAGCGAGGGGAAACTGGCGGCACAGGTTGCACACGCGTCGCTGCAGGCGTACGAGGAGGCGGGCTCGACGGCCGGCCGCGAGTGGAAAGGTGGCGGTCAGAAGAAGGTGGTGCTCCGTGCGGAGAGCGAGTCTCAGTTGTTCGAATTGGCAGAGCAGGCGAAAGTCGAGGGGGTGCCCCACGGACTCGTGCGCGACGCCGGGCACACGCAACTCGAACCCGACACGGTGACCGCGCTGGCGGTCGGCCCGGCGAGTGACCGTCGCGTCGACGCGGTGACGGGCTCGCTCTCGCTGTACTGACACCCGACGACTGTCGGGTCACATCGGTACACAGTCACACTAATCATCCGCTGTGCGAGCCCAGCAGAGATCGTGCATCGAAGTCCATAATTACGGGGCCGTCCGAGAATCATTGTGGACCGCCGCGCCCTGACTGTCCTCGTCGTTGCGACCCTCGCAGTCGTTGCCCTCAGTCTGTCGGCCGCGACGCTCGACTCGACGACCGAACCCGAGGGAAGCGACGAGGAGAACCTCCCGGGTGGCGAGGGTGAGTTCGGACCGAACCAGACCGACGAGCGCTACGACGGACCGGGTATCCCCGACCTGCCGACGTCGGTCCAGCGACTGCTGACAGTGCTTTTCGTTCTCGGCGCGATGGGGTCTGTCGTGTACATGGTGCGTTCGCCCCGCAAGACGGCACTCGCGCTTCTCCTGCTCGCGATCTTCGCCGGGTTGCTCTGGGGCTTTCTCCAGTTGTCGGCCGGGACACCGGATCTCAGTTCCGCCGGCGACTTCCTGCCACCGGAGCAAGACGAGGGGGACCAGACCGGGAGCAGCGACGGACAGCGTAGTCTGACCCAGACACCGGTGCTCGTTATCGTGGGTCTGCTGGTCGTCGTCGCGCTGGGTGTCGTGCTCCTGGTGCGCAGACGGGGTGACGACGACGAGGAGTCGACCGACGCGGACGACGAGTTCGAGCCCGACCCCGAGGACGAGACGGCGGTGCTAGGGGCGATCGCCGGCGAGGCGGCAGACCGAATCGAGACGGAGGGCGAGGACTCCGGTGCGGAGAACGAGGTGTACCGGGCCTGGAAGGAGATGACGGGCGAACTCGACCTGTCCGACCCGGAGACGGCGACGCCCCGGGAGTTCCAGAACCACGCGGTCGGGGCCGGGATGTCCCCCGACGACGTCAGGGAACTGACCAGACTGTTCGAACGGGTCCGGTACGGCGGCGAGTCGGCAACAGAGGACAGGGAGCGCCGCGCGGTGACGGTACTCCGGCGCATCGAATCGACATACGGTGATGCGGAGTGAACACGCGCCGGATTCTCGTCGCAGCCGGACTGGTTCTGTTCGCGCTGAGTGTTCTGGAACTGGCGCAACCGGGACTGTCCCCGCTCCCGCGAAACGACGTGTTGCTCACCGCTGTCGGGGCCGCCGCACTCCTGTACGCGGTGACCGCAGGGTACCGCCGCAGGCGGACGGGACCGGAGAACATCGAGACACCCGATGTCGAACTCGCCGAACCGACAGCGGTGCCGGGAACAGATCTCGAGGAGACAGTAACGGGCTTCCCGAGTGCGGAGAGTGTCTACGGCGGCCCGGTCCCGACGATTCAGGACGGACTGCGCAACGCGGCGACTGCCGTTCTCGCACGGTACAGAGGACTCGACACGGAGACAGCACGCGAACAGGTCGCCACGGGCAGTTGGACAGACGACCCGCACGCGGCCGAGTTTCTCTCCGAGGGGTCGACCGCGCCGTCACTCCGGCAACGGCTCCGCAGTCTCGTCGCTTTTGAGAGCTACCGGGAACGTGCGCTCGCGAACACCGTCGACGCGGTGGCCGCCGTGGCCGGCGTCGAACCCGCCGACGAGGTCGACGACGACACCGACGACCCTGTCGAGGTGACAACCGAGACAGGAACCAAACACCGGGTCGGACAGAGCGGGACACGCCAGCCGACGAACCACTGGACGGGTGTGAGCGTGGTCGTGCTCGCGTGTCTGGCCGCCGGGTTGCTCCTCGAACAGGCCGGGGTGTTGCTCGCCGGGGTGGTGGCGGTGGGCTACGCCGCCTACGCCCGGTCGACCCCACAGGGACCGGTCGAACTGTCGGCGGCCCGGTCGGTCAGTGACACGACACCCGACCCCGGCGACGAGGTCGAAGTCGAGTTGACCATCACGAACGAAGGGGGGTTCTGTCCGGACCTGCGTATCGTCGACGGGGTCCCCGAACCGCTCGTCGTCTCCGGGGGCTCCCCACGGCGGGCCGTCTCACTCCGGTCCGGGGAATCCGCGACGCTCACCTACTCGGTGGTGGTCCGCCAGGGGACCCACGAGTTCGGTCCCGCGATGGTCGTCGCCCGCAACCTCTCCGGGTCGACCGAGACCGAACTGCTGGTCTCCGCGGAGACGGCTCTCAGCGCCGTGCCCGCGCTCCAGCCCGTGCAGGAGTCGGTCCCCCTGCGAAAGAAACCAACCCAGTACGCGGGCCAGGCCCCGACGGACTCCGGCGGCGAGGGGCTCGAGTTCCGGACCGTCAGGGAGTACCACCCCGGCGACAGCATGACTCGCATCGACTGGAACCGCCGTGCCCGGACGGGGGAGCTGACGACGATCGAGTTCCAGCGCGAGCGGGCGACACGCATCGCGCTCCTCATCGACGTCCGACCGGAGTCGTACGTCGGTCACGAGCCGACCGCCCGCGACGCCGTCGAGCGGTCTATCGACGCCACACAGCGGCTCTTTCCCGCCCTGCTCGCCGACGGCCACCAGGTCGGGCTCGGTGCGTTCGGCCCGCAGGAGTGCTTTCTCGCCCCCGACAGCGGGGTGAGCCACCGCAAGCGCGGCCGCGAACTGCTCGCGACGGACCCGGCGTTCAACGCCCGAACAGAGCCCAACCTGGAACGACGCAACTGGGTCCCCAGACTCCGGCAGCAGTTGCCCGACAACACGCAACTCGTTATCTGCTCGCCGGTGCTCGACGCGCCTATCGTCCGCCTCATCCGCGAGTTCGAGGTCTACGGCTACCCGACGACGGTCATCAGCCCGGACCCGACGGCGAACACGACGCCGAGCGAGCGACTGATGCGTGCCCGTCGCCGTCTGATGCTGTCGGATCTCAGACAGGCCGGCGTCCGGGTGCTGGACTGGGCCCCCGACGAGTCACTCGAGGAGATTCTCAAACGGGAGGCGCTGGTACGGTGAGTGACGTCGAACTGGAGCGGATCGACCGGTCACCGACCTACCTGAGCAGCGGGCTGGCACTCGCCGCCGCCGCGGCTACGACTGTCGCGAGTGCGGCCGTCGAACTCGCGACACTCGTCTGCCTGGCCGGGCTGCTCGCGGTGGCGATCGGGCTCGCTGTCGGCCGACAGCCCCCGGTGACCGTCGGGACCGGACTGCTCGTGCTGGGGGTCATCGTCAGCGGCGCGGCGGAGGTGCCGGTGCTCGTGACCCTACTCGGCATCACTGCCGCACTGCTCACCTACGACTTCGCCACCACCGCCATCGGCCTGGGTGAACAGCTCGGCCGCGGTGCCCCCACCGCACAGGTCGAACTGCTCCACGCGGGGGTGAGCACGTTCCTCGGACTCGGTATCGTCGTCGCGAGCTTCGTCGTCAAGGAGTCCGCAGCCGGTGACCAGCCGGTCGGGGCCGTGCTCGGACTGCTCGTCGCCGTCGTCGTGCTGGTCGCGGCACTCCGCCGTGCCGACGCCGTGTTCGAGTAACTCCGAGGGTCGGGACCACACCGGTTTTCACGCCGCCACCCGAATAGAATGTATGCACGTCCGGGAGGGAACTGTCGAGATAGCCGTGCCCGAGCAAAGCGAGGGGGCCGGTGACGAGGTGTTCTACAACCCGGAACAGGAGCTGAATCGCGACATTACCGTGGCGACACTGCGGGCCTACCGCCAGCGGGAACCGCGTGCGGAGACGTACCTCGACGCGACGGCCGCGAGCGGTATCCGTGGCGTGCGCGCCGGGACCGACGGCTGGACGGTCACCTGCGCGGACACCGACGCCGACGCCGTCTCGCTGTCCCGCGAGAATCTCGCCCGTAACAACGTCGACGGCGAGGTGCGCCACCGCGATGCCGCCCCGTTGCTCCACGAGACGTTCTTCGACGTGGTCGATATCGACCCGTTCGGCACGCCGATACCCTTTCTCGACGCCGCCTTCCAAGGGACCCGCAACCTGCTGTGTGTCACCGCGACAGACACCGCGCCGCTGTGCGGGGCACACTTCGAGTCCGGTGTCCGCCGGTACAGCACGGTCCCGCGAAACACCGAGTACCACGCCGAGATGGGCGTGCGGGTGCTGCTGTCGGCGCTCGTCCGGACCGGCGCACGCTACGATGTCGCCCCGCGGCCGCTGGTGACCCACGCCACGAAACACTACGTCCGCGCCTGTCTCGAACTCGACCGCGGCGCTCGGGTCGCCAACGGCGCGGTCGAGCAACTCGGACACGTCCACCACTGCGAGCACTGCCTGTGGCGCACCGCGGCGACGGGGTTGCTCGCCGACCCGCCGGCGACCTGTCCGCTCTGTGACCACGGCATCCAGACGGCTGGCCCAGTCTGGCTCGGTCCGACCTGCGACCCGGCGTTTGTCGACGCCGTCGCCGGCGCAGTCACCGACGACTTCGGCACCGGCGAGCGGGCCCGTGACCTGCTCGACACGCTCGGGGCGGAACTGGACACCCCCACCCACTACGACCAGCACCGCCTCTGCAAGCGCTGGGGCCGACCGGCGACGGCGATGGACTCGTTTCTCGATGCCCTTCGCGCCGCCGGCCACCGCGCCTCCCGGACCCACTACGGCGGGACCACGTTCAAGACCGACGCTACCGTCGACGAGATCGAGGCCGCCACCGGGTGAGCGCTCTTCCGGAATCCGGTGTGCCCCCGCGGCCACTGCCACGACCCTGCCGCTACCGTGGGCCTGGTCACCCGCCGGCGACCGCGACGACACCGACCGGGCGTACTGACGAGCGCGCGGTGGTTTCATACTGATTACTCCCAGTCGGTCCGGTGTCGACCGCACGACTGTGTGTGGTCGCACCGGTACACAGTCGCTAATCAGTATCAGGCCGGACTGTCACCGGGAGCCACGCGCCGGACCAGGTCGTACAGGTACAGGTACAGCGGGCGCAGAAAGTAGTTGACCATGCCGAGAAAGCCGAGAACGCCGCCGAGTGACTGCAACTCACCGGCGGTGGCCGACGGTTCGACCAAGAGTACCGTCGCGACGGCGAGCACCGGTCCGATCCAGAGGTCCCCGGCGTAGATCTCGGGGTCCAGTTCCCAGACTGTCGGCAGGGCGTCGAGTCTGGTCCGGACCGCGGCGAGGGCCACGCCGGTCAGGAGCACCGCCGCGAGTAACGGAGCCGACGCGCCAACACCCGCGACTGCCGGGAGGATGAGGGCGACACTCCCGGCCAGCAGTGCGAACGTCACGCCGAGTGTCCGCCGACGCCAGGTGGGCATCATCGACCCGGACGAACCCCGCGGGTTAAGCGCTTTCGAGTGTGACCCGGTCCGACGATACTCCCCCGGACCGGTTCCTCGTGACCCGTCGACGCGAGCAGGCCATCGGCGCGAGCGGATGTCGGCGAGTTCCTTCGCCGTGTCACGGGTCGTCCGTGTTCCGACGGCCCCGGCGTCTGTCGCCCACGTTTCGACGGCCCCGGCGCGGGGGGAGCGAACGCACTTGTGCGGATGTGTCCTACGTTCCGGCGTGCATCGAACTGTCACCCGGGCGGGTGAGGTTGTCGCGCTGATACGGGCACAGCAACTCCCGTTTCTGGCTGCCGCGCTCGCGTACTACGCGTTGCTCTCGGTGGTGCCACTGCTCGTCGTGGCACTCGTGCTGGCGACGACGCTTGCCGGCGACGCGCTGGCGACGGACCTGCTCGCCACGCTCGACGAGTTTCTGACACCCGAAACCGCCGACCTTCTCGAATCGACACTGGTCGACTCGTCGGGACGGGGTGGCGTGACGGTCGCCGGCGGTGTCGTCCTGCTGTGGGGTGCGCTCCGGGTGTTCCGTGGACTCGACATCGCCTTCTCGGCAGTGTACGGCGTTCCGCTGGACAAGCCTCTGCTCGAACAGGTCGGCGACGCGCTGCTCGTGCTCGTGGCCGTCGTGCTGGCGGTGGCCGTGACGGTGCTCGGGAGTCTCTTGCTCTCGTTTGCCTCTGTCGGTGTCGGTGGCACGCTCGGTCTGCTCGCCGTGCTGCCGCCCGTGTTCTACCCGCTGTACTACGTCTTTCCGGCCGAGGATGTCACGCCACGGGAGGCGGTCCCCGGCGCGGTGCTGGCCGGCGTCGGCTGGACGTTTCTCGGAACCGGGTTCGGTCTCTACGCCGCCCGGGCGGGGTCGTTCCAGCTCTACGGCGTGCTCGGTGGACTCGTTCTCCTGCTCGTCTGGTTCTACTTTGCCGGACTCGTTTTGCTGGTCGGTGCCGCGCTCAACGCGGTGCTGGCCGGCCGACTCGAAGACCGGCAACTACAACAGGGGCGACGACGACGGAGTAATCAACGAGCGAATATGGGTGAGGACGACCGACCGGACGAGCACCGCGACGGTGTCGACGAGACCACGAGCCGCTACCCCGGGGTCCAGAGCCTGCAACTGTCGCGGGGTGATATCCCGCGCGGCGACACGACTCGCGACGTGCCCGACGACGTCGTGACCGAGGCGGAACTCGAGGAACTCCGCGAGCGTATCGAGGGGTTCGAGTCCGACATTGAGGACCGGACCGTCCACCGGGAGGAACTCGAAGGTGATCTAAAACGGTACGTCCGGGGGCGCATCCGCCGGGGGCACGCCCGCGACTGGGGTCCGTACCTGATACTGCTCTACGGAACCGTGATGACCGTCGGCGCGTTCGTCTTTCTCGGCGGCGGGTGGGCCGTGCTCGCGATGATAATCGTCTGGCTCTCCACGCTCGGTCTCTACGCGCTGATGGTCATCGTCGGACTGACCGCCGGCGCGCTGGCGCTCCCCGGCCGCGTCGCTGACGGTCTCCGCGGCCTCCGCTAACGCTCCGGCCGCGTCGCTGACGGTCTCCGCGGCCTCCGCTAACGCTCCAGCCGCGTCGCT
>CAYZGA010000016.1:7705-8855 GCA_964477945.1 uncultured Halobacteriales archaeon | reverse complement strand
GCCGCGTCGCTGACGGTCTCCGCGGCCTCCGCTAACGCTCCAGCCGCGTCGCTACCCGGGAGACCCGACTCGCGGTCGACACGCGGCGGTACTGAGACTCCCCACGAGTGCCCGGACAGCACAACTCGTTATATCGCCCGTCACGAAGAGACGCTATGTTCGTCGGTGTCGACGGCTGTCCGGACGGCTGGATCGCGGTCTGGTACGACGAAACCGGGTACGGTGGTGCGCGACTGTACGAGGACGTGACCGCGCTGTGGCGCGACCACGGCGACACGGCGGAGACGGTGCTCATCGACGTTCCGATCGGGCTCCGGGAGTCGTCGAGTGCGAAACGGGCCTGTGACGACGCCGCCCGGAGGATGCTCAGTCCGACCCGGCACAGCAGTGTGTTCCCGGTCCCCGTCCGAGCGGCGGTGCACGAGGACAGCTACGAGGCGGCAAAATCGGTACAGGAGGAGCGAACAGACGGGAGCCTCGGCGTGCAGTCCTGGAACATCGCGGACAACATCGCACAACTCGACACGTTCCTCCGCGGGACGCCGGCGGCGGTCGGCACGGTGCGCGAGGCACACCCGGAGGTGTGTCTCTGTGCCCTCGACGGTGGCTCTCCGACCGGGTACTCGAAGACCGGCCAACCGGCCGCGGCGTTTTGGGAGCGTGTCGGTATCCTCGAAGGTGTCGACCCGACGGTTCTGACACACCTCCGGCGCGCCGGGACCGACCTCGACGCCGCGGTCGGGAACGACGACGTGGTCGACGCGTTCGCGCTCGCGCTCACGGCCCGCCCCGACACCGGCGAACTCCGGACGCTCCCCGAGGACCCGCCGGTCGACCCCGAAGGGCTCCCGATGGAGATGGTCTACCGGGTTCCGGACTGAACCACCCCGGGGTCGGACCCCGGAATCCTCTGCCCGGCGAGTCCCGTTCAGTCCTCGTCGACAGTCTGCCCCGCGTCCGTACCCAGTCGCTGCGAGAGCAGGTAGCCCGCACCGCCGAGACTCGCCACCGCCGAGAGCACGCCGAACCCGGGACCGAACCCGTCACCACCGCCGCCGTCACCGTCTGTCGCGTTGTCGCCGTCGTCGGTGCCGTCACCGCTTCCGTCGTCTGTGCTGCCGTCACCGCTTCCGTCGTCTGTGCTGCCGTC
>CAYZGA010000016.1:0-7605 GCA_964477945.1 uncultured Halobacteriales archaeon | reverse complement strand
CTGTGCTGCCGTCACCGCTTCCGTCGTCTGTGCTGCCGTCACCGCTTCCGTCGTCACTTCCACCGTCGCCGCTCCCGTCGTCACTTCCACCGTCACCGCTTCCGTCGTCGCTTCCACCGTCGGACCCCGGGAACTCGGTGTACAGCGACTCGACCGTGACGAACCGGCCGTCCCGGGAGACAGAGCGCTCTGCGGCACTCGCCCCGACCCCCGAGAGCGCCGACTCGTCGACATCGTCCGTACTCGCGTGGCTGAACACTGTCGTCGCCGAGACTTCCATCGCGTCGAGGTCGTACACGTTCGACTGTGCGACCCCCTGGAGTGTCGCCTGCTCGATCGGCGAGTAGTCGATGTTGATAAATCCGCCGTCGGGGGTTGGCAACGGGCCACCGCCGGTCGCGAACCGGACCGTGACGAACGCGCCGTCACCGGTGTCGGCGAGCAGGCGGGCGAAGTCGCTGTTCTGTTCGTGCAGGCGCGCCCGGTTGCCCCCGGCTGTCTCGACGACCGTCTGGACGGACTCGACGTTCCCGCCGGTCACGAGGTAGTCGGAACTCAACGCGACGGCTACCGTCTGCTCCTGACTGCCACCGGTTCGTGGGTCCGGGCCGGTGAACACACCCGCTGTGTCCGACTCTGTCAGTCCGGCCTCCTCGACGGCCGTAGCGAGCGCGTCCGCGTCGTAGTCACCGATGTCGAAGACCACATCGCCAACAACATTGACTCGATCCGTGCGCGTGTCGGGAATCTCCTCGGGTGGTTCCTGGCCGGACAGTCCCGCGAGCGGAACTTCCTCGCCGAGTCCGAGCCCGTTCAGCAACGAAAAGTGAAACGCCGCGGTGAAGAGACTCACCGGCTGTGGGCTCAACTGGAACGGGATTGTCTCGTCCTGATTGTCGTTGTCGTCGGCTTCCTCCTGAAACGTAATAATATCGACGAATGCATCCACGTCGATGCTCTGGAGCTGGAGGACACCCGCCTCGGAGAGAAACTGGTCGTCTGCCGGGACAAAGTCCGCGTACGCCGGCACGTCACCGGACTGTACGGCCGACCCCAATGTCGGCGTGACCCCGGTAACACCGAGTGCTCCGAGCGACGCAACTGCCGTGGAACTGCGGAGGAACCCACGTCTCGGGATGCCGCCGCTGCCCCTGTCTCCGTCCGTGGACTGTCCTGACGCTCCGGTCCCTCTCTCACGCCGCTGGTCGCCATCGGACATATGTACGATGTTCATAACGACCGCACATATACTCTTCGGGCGCAACCGTCCGGTGTCTCGCCCGTTTTCTCTGTCTCTTGGCTGTGTGTGCAGTGGGCGTCAGACGTTCGGTTCTCACACGTCTGGACAGACAGTACCGGCAGTGTCCCGCGAGCCACGTGGTGACAGTCAGACGGCGCACGGGGTCAACACGGTCAGCGGCTGCGGTCGGGGTGGTCACCGCGGCGTGTGCCGGTCGGTATCGCCCGGATTCACGTCCGGACCGGTGTCGTCGGGGTTCTCGATTGTTTCGACCGCTACCTCGGACACGCCGATGCGGGCGAACTGTGTCCGAACGTGTTCGCGGGCGGCCGCGACGGCGCGCCTACGACTGTCGAACCCGCGGGGCATCGGCGACTCGAAGGCGACCTGTATCTCGCGGCCGTCGACCCGCTGGCTGTGACCGCCGCTCTCCACCTCGTAGAACTCGTCGCAGACCCAGACGTAGGGTGCGTCGTCGTCCGGTGACCCGCGGTAGTGTGGCGGCTCCTCGCCCTCCTCGTAGATGGTGCCGGTGAGCGCGGTGTCGCCACCTCGACCCCGAACGAGTATCATGATTCGAGGTAGCGTGCCTGGAGACAAAAGCAACGCGCTCGGCCCGTTTCCGCGGCGGCGTGCCGGCGACCGGTGTCGTTTTTGAACTCCAGCCCCGCGTTCGACTGTGGAGTTCGGGTTCGAACTCGCGCTCGCGGCACAGATAGAGTCCGACGAGTCGGTTCTGAGCCGCCAGCTCGGCGCGAGCGTCCACGACCGGCGGGTGATAGACCTCGTCCGTGTCGAACCCGGCCCGGAGTTCGACAGGCGGGTGGCGCTGACAGCCGAGACGATCCCGCCGGCGGCAATCGAGAGCGACGTGGGTCCCGGCCGGGCGCGCTACTGGAAGGAGGCGTTCGACTGTCACCCCGAGCGTGCCGAGCGGGCCGTCGAGCAGGCCGTCGACTGCGGGTTCTTCGAGCGCGAGCGACGAAACGGGCGAACCCTCGTCCGGCAGGCGGAGCGGTACCCCGACTGGTTCGACCGTATCGTCGGCATCGAGAACAAGCCCGACCTCGGGCGACCCGGTGCCCTGGAGACACAGCTGCTGACCGATGTCGAACTGGGGCTGCTGGACGCGGTGGTGCTGGCGACGGCCTCGCGGGTCACCGGGGCACACCGCAACCGTATCCCGGACGCGGTCGGCATCTGGCGGTTCGACCCGGAGACCGGCGAGCGAACGGTGCTCCGCGAACCCGAGGGGTTGCCCGTCGACGAACCGGGGGTCGAGATCTGTGACCGGTCGGGCGGTCGCACGGACATCCAGGTTGCGAGCGTCGAGACCAAACACCGGGCCCGAACCGCACTCGCCGAGCGGGCCTACGGAAAGGGCTGGCGCACCTACGAGATGCCGGCCTGTGCACGGGTCGACCCCGACGAGCACGGTCTGCCGTACTGCCCGTGGAAGGACCGTCTCGTCAGACCGGCGACCGAGTGCGGCCCGGCCTGTGACGGGCACGACCCGGCTGACCCGCCGGAGGTCGATTTCGACAGCCTCCGCGCGGCGTCTACCCCGTGGGACCCGGACCCGGATGGCCGGACCCGGCGACAGACCGACCTGGGGCGGTTTCTCGACCCGTCGTAGCGGCCGCGAGCGCGGAACAGAGCGCCACGCTGACAGGGTCAGTCCTCGGGTGTCCCGGCAGTCTCCTCGCCTGGCCCGGCAGGTGGTGGGTCCGTCTCATCCTCGTCGATGTACTTCTCCTTCCAGGTGCCACGGAGGAACCAGGGCACGGCGACGACAGCACCGAGGATGTTCCCGACCGCCATCCCGATCCAGACGCCGGTCGGTCCCATCCCGACGACGAACACGAGCACGCTGACGGTCCCGACACGGCCGACCCACAGCGTGACGATGGAGATGACCATCGCGGTGCCGGTGTTGCCCGCGCCGCGAAAGGCCCCGAGCAGCACCTGTGTCACCCCGATGAACGCGAACTCGACGGAGCGAACCCGGATGTACTCGACACCGAACTCGACGGTTGCGGCGGCGTTCTCGACATCACCGAGAAAGACACTGACGATCGGTTCGGTCAGTACCACGGCGACAACAGCGACCAGGAGCATCACGCCAGCGCCGGTGCTCGCCGCGAGGTAGACTGCGCGGGCGGCACGGTCGGACCGGTCGGCACCCAGGTTCTGCCCGACCATCGTGTCGATTGCCCGGCCCAGCCCCAGCGCCGGCAGAAATACCAGCGAGATGATGCGATTGCCGAGTCCGTAGGCCGCCACCACCGGCGGCGAGAACGTCACCACCATCGCCGTCAGCGTGACCAGCGCCAGCGCGCTCGTGCTCTGTTCGACCATGCTCGGCGTGCCGAGTCTGACGATGTCGGTGATAAAGGAGAGGTCCGGGACGAGATGCCGGAGACGCACCGCCGGGCCGACTCCGGTGCCGAACAACAGGTACACCCCGATGACGGCCGCCGCACCGCGCGAGAGTATCGTCGCCAGTGCCGCCCCCTCGATGCCGAACCCGGTAAAGCCCGTTGCCGAGAGGAGTGTCGACTCCACTGCGCCGAGGCGGAGAAGCGACATGAGCGGGTTCCCCTCGAACCCGAAAATAAAGAACGGGTCGAGCAGAACGTTCGCCACCACCGAGACCAGCACGACGTACATCGGTGTCCGCGTGTCGCCGTAGCCCCGCATCAGCGCCGAGAAGACGAAAAACCCGAACAGAAAGGGTATCCCGAGAAAGATAACCTCCATGTAATCCGCCGCGAGCGGGATGACCGCCTCGGAGGTGTCGGGGTCGCTCGGCAGGAGTTCCAGTGCTGGCCGGGTGTACAGAAAGCCGACCCCGCCGATGAGCACCGAGAGCACGGCGACGCTCGTGAACGTCTGCCCGACCACCGTCCCGGCGGACTCGTCACCCTCGGCACCGGTGTACTGTGCGACCAGTATCGCACCCGCCGTCGTGAACCCGCCCGCCACCGCGACCAGCAGGAAGATGAGCGGAAAGGCGAGACTCAGCGCGCCTACCGCGTCCGCCGACAGCCGCCCCAGGTAGAGCGTGTCCGCGATGTTGTAACTGACCTGCAACAGCTGGATGACGACGATGGGCCAGGCGAGCTTGAAAAGCGGCCGCGCGAGACTCCCCTCGGTGATGGACTCGCGTGGCTCGTCGTCACCGCCGGGACCCCCCGACCCGCCGCCGTTGCCGTCTGGACTGCCTGGTCCGGGGCCATCACCGTCACCGTCTGGACTGCCTGCTCGGGGACTGTCACCCCCGGAACCCCCGCCATCGTCGCCGGTTTCAGGGGGAGAGCCGTTGCTCTCGCCGGGCTCCTCGCGCGGGCCGGACCCGTCTGTCCGGTGTGGCTCGTCTGTGTCCGGGGGGTCGGGCGGGGGAGGCGGGGGCTGGGAGCGGTCACCGTCCCGGTCGGGTGACTGGTCGCTCACTACAACGACCGACGAGCGGTGCTGTCCTGAATCTTCGGATATCGGCTCGCCGGTGCGGACCAGGCAGAGCGAGCCACGACCGCTCGTTTCAGGCCCGATTCACCCCCCTCTCGTCTGCTCTCCCGTGGCTACTCGTCGTCGGTGGCTGCCTCCTCGTCCGCCCCGGCGGTGAGACCGTCGTCGGACTCCCGTTCGAGCGCGGGCGGGGCGTCGTGGTACTCGGAGTAGCCGTCGAACCAGCGGGTGATGCGCTCGATGCGGTCGACGATGTGGCCCGGCTGACCGCTCCGGGAGAGCTCGTGGCCCTCGTCGGGGTAGCGAACCAGCCGGGTCTCGACACCGTGTTTGCGGAGGATGCGGTGGAACAGCTCCGCGGTGGCGATGGGTGTCCGGTAGTCGTCCTCGCTGTGGAGCAACAGCGTCGGCGCGTCTACCTCGTGTGCGTGACCCGTCGGGGAGTGCTCCCAGAGAAACGCCGGTTCCTCGGTGGGGGTGGTGTCGAAGTCACCCTCGACGAGCTTGTATGCCATGTCCGTCGAGCCGTAGAACCCGGTAAGGTCGTAGACACCGCGCTGGCTGACAGCGGCCTCGAACCGGTCGGTCGTGCCGACGAGCCAGGCGGTGGCGAACCCGCCGAAACTGCCGCCGGTGACGAACACCTGTTTCTCGTCGACGTAGTCCCGGTCGGCGGCCGTCTCGACACCCGCGAGCACGTCACTGGTGGTGACAGCCCCCCAGTCGCGCTCGATGGCCGACATAAACGACTCGCCGTAGCCCGCCGACCCGCGGGGGTTCGACCAGAAGACGACGTAGCCACGCGCCGCGAGCGTCTGGAACTCGTGCCACATCGTCCCGCTGGTGGTCCACATCGCGTGTGGGCCGCCGTGTACCTCGACGACCATCGGGTACTGCTCGTCGGGGTCGAACCCCGGCGGCGTGAGCAGCCAGCCCTGCAGGTCGTCCGGTCGCCCGTTGCCGGCCGCCCCGACAACGTCGCCCGGGTCGTACCGGAGCTCCTCGGGCTGTGAGACCGCACGCTCGTCGAGGTAGTCGGCGTTGACGCGTGTGAGCCGGCGGCGCTCGCCGCCGCCGCGGGTCGTGACGAACAGGTCACCCGGGTGGTCCCACTCGCTTTGCACCACCGCGACGACATCCTCGCCGACGTGGACACCGTCGATACTGGTCCAGTCCTCGCGGACGACCCGCTCGGGACCGGTCCCGTCCCAGGGGACCGTCCACAGCGCGACCGCCCCCTCGTCGGGTGTCGTGAAGTACAGTTGCTCCCCGTCGGGCCCCCACTGCGGGGCGGTCGCGTACCCGAGTGTCCGGTCGAGCGCCCCCGTCGGGTGCGTGACACGCCCCGCGTCGACGTCGAGCACCTTCAGTTCGGTCTGCCGGATGGAGGTCTGGTCGGGCTCGGAGAACGTAAAGGCCACGCGGTCGTCGGCTGTCGCCGCGAGCTGCTGTCCCCAGCCGGTCGTGGTGTGGACCGTCTCGGCGGTGTCGGTGTCCAGGTCGTGAGCGACGATGTCGTACGCCGTCGAGTCGTCGGGGTCGGGGTCGCCAACAGACTGCGAGTAGTACAGCGTCGTGGCGTCCCCCCAGGTGGGCGCGAGAAAGTCGCTGTCACCCTCTGTCAGGCGCTCGACGCTGTCGTCGGCGAGGTCGACGACGTAGACGTGACTGCGCCGGCCGTCGAAGTACCGCTCCATCGAGCGGTACACCGTCCGGTCGACGACCCGGGGGTCGGGTTCGGTCGGCTCGTACCCCTCCGCGTCGATATCGTGCTCGCCCTCCCGCTCCTCGTCGCCGACCTGCTGGACGAACGCGACGCGCTCGCCGTCCGGACTCCACGCGATGTTCGAGACGCCGCCGGCGACGTTCGTGACCTGTCGTCCCTCGCCACCGCCGGTCGGAATCACCCACAGCTGTGGCCGGTCGTCGCCCGCGCCACGGGTCGAGACAACGGCGAGCCGGTCACCGGTCGGGCTGAACCGCGGCTCGCTGTCGGTCCCCTCGCTGATGGTGAACCGCTGTGGCTCACCGCCGCCCGTCGGGGCGAGGTAGACGGTCGACTCGTAGGACTCCTCGTCGTCCGGTGTCTTCCGGACGAACGCCACCCGGTCGCCGTCGGGCGCAACCCGCGGCTGCTCGACCTGTGTCAACTGCTCGAAATCCGCCGCCGCTATCCTGTTCACGGCCCCGCTTCGGTGCCGACGCACATGAATCGTTCGAGCACGAGACACAGTCCACTTCGACGTGCTTTTGCACCGAGCCCCGGTAGAGAGAGCGATGAGCGACGCGGCGGGAAACCGCGAAGTTGCCACCTACCTGGTCGGTGTCATCGGCATCGCCGCCGCGACTGTCGCCGTGCTGGGTGTGCTGTTCGCGACGGGCTTTCCACGGTTTCTCGCCCAGTTCACGCAGGACCCCGGGTCGGCCGTCAGCGAGGACCCCGTGAGTCCCGTGCTGCTCATCGTCAGCCTGGTACTGGTCACGCTGCTTTTCGTTCTCGTGGTCGTGTTCGGCGCGAAACACGGCCCGGACCCCGAGCGGCGTCGCTCGCAGGAGTGACCCGTTGTTCGCGGTATCCGATGGGTTTAATCCTGTGAATGCCCGACCTGTTTATGATGGCTTTCGAGCACCTCCTCGAGGACCCGGTCATCCAGAAGTATCTGCACGAACTCGTCGGGCCGCGGGGGATGCCAGTCGCGGCGGCCCCACCGGACGGCGAGGTCACCGACGAGGAGTTGGCCGAGACACTCGACATGGAGCTCAACGATGTGCGGCGGGCGCTGTTTATCCTCTACGAGAACGACCTCGCCAGCTACCGGCGGCTCCGTGACGAGGACTCGGGGTGGCTCACCTACCTCTGGACCTTCGAGTACGAGAATATCCCCGAACAGCTACAA
>CAYZGA010000015.1:0-26792 GCA_964477945.1 uncultured Halobacteriales archaeon | reverse complement strand
CGACCTGTTTGCCGTTGTCGGCGGCCTCGATGAGCGACTGGATGACCTCGGAGTCACTCGCAGTTCTGTAGATTGCGGCTTTCACCGCCAGCACGTCGGGGTCGTTTGCCGCCTCGGTGAGAAACCGCTGGACTGTCTCGCCAAAGTCGTGGTACGGGTGGTGCAACAGGATATCACCCTCGTCGATGTCCGCGAAGATGCTCCGGTCGGTGTCGTCACCCTCGAACACGGACCGACTGTCCGACTGGAGTCGGGGGTGTGAGGCGGGTGACCACGGCTCCCGTTTCAGTTCGGGCCGGTCCAGGTCGGTCAGCGAGGCGAACCCGCGGTAGTCGATGGGCCCGTCGAGGTCGTATATCTCCGGGTCACTCAGCTCCAGTTGCTCCTGCAGTGTCTGCCTGATGTAGGGGTCCGCACCCGACTCGATCTCCATCCGGACCACACTGGCGAAGCGGCGCTGTTCGAGGACATCCTTTATCATGTCGATGAGGTCCTCGGCAACCTCCTCGTCGCGGCTGATCTCGGCGTTGCGCGTCAGGCGAAACAGGGCCGTGTCCAGCACCTCCACGTTCGGCAGCAGGACATCGAGGTTGTGCCTGATGATGTCCTCGATGAGCGCGTACCGGGAGTCGTCGGCCACCTCAACCAGTCGCGGTCGGTTCGGCGGAATCTTGATTCGGGTGAACGTCTTGCCATCGACGTTCGGCTGCCCGGTGAGGACCGCGAGTGAGAGTGACCGGTTCGAGATAAACGGAAACGGGTGTGCGGGGTCGAAAGAGAGCGGTGTCAGGGTCGGCTTGATCGACTGCTCGAAGTACTCGTCCAGTTCGGCCTGGTGCTGGTCGCTCAACTGGTCGTACCCGACGATCTCGATGCCCTCGTCGGCAAGTGCCGGCTGTATCTGCTCGCGGTAACAGGCCGCCTGCCGCCGGAGAAGCGGCCCGAGTCGCCGCTGGACGGCCTCCCACTGCTCGCGTGGCTCCCGGCCGTCGACCGTCTCCTCTGTGACACCGGCCTCGATCTGTTGTTTGAGACCGCCGATGCGTTTCATCACGAACTCGTCCAGGTTTCGTGTCACGATAGCGAGAAACCGCACCCGCTCGAGTAACGGGTTCTCCTCGTCCAGCGCCTGCTGCAGGACCCGCTCCTGGAAGGCGAGTTCGCTCAACTCGCGACTCAGGTACAGGTCCGGGTCGGTCAGGTCGACGTCTGCCTGCTCGTACGGTTCGATGCCGGGGCTGTTCTCCGTCATATCATTCTTGTGTTACTTCGCTCTGTACCGGCTGTGGGTCGACGATACTGTCCGGTGACCGCGACCGGTAGGTCTCCGGTGGTTCCACCGAGTGCAGTGTCTCCGCCCGGTAGTCGTAGGCGGTGAGCTGTCCGCCGTAGACACAGCCCGTGTCGAGACCGACGGCGCATCCGCTCACCAGTGGCTCGGAGAGCACGGTGTGTCCAAAGAACACCCGCGGGCGCTCGTTCCGGGTCTCGAACCAGTACGGACGGTTGTACCCGCCCTCGGGGGCCAGCGACCGCGTGTTCAGCAACTCCGTGCGCGTGTGCTCGGCGAGCGGTTTCCGGTGGTCGATACCGCCGTGGACGACGGCCACGTCGTCCCAGGACAGCACCACCGGCAGGGAGTCGAGGTACGCCAGGTCGTCGTCGGTCAGCGCGTCCAGCGACGCGTGCCCGTCGACGAGTTTCTGTTCGTTGTTCCCGCGGACGGTGCGAACGTTCGGACGCGCTCTGAGGAGGTCGAGCACCCCCCTGCTGTCCGGTCCCTTCCGGATGAGGTCACCGACGAGGACCACGAGGTCGTCCCCCGAGATATCGAGACTGTCGAGTAACCGTTCGAAGCTCTCCCGGCAACCGTGGACGTCACCGACGACGTAGATTTCCTCCCAGGCCGTGCTGTCGATACGCTGGTGCGGGATGTCCGCCCCGAGATTCGATGATAGTTCTGTCTGCATGAGAGTCCTCGCTGAATCGCTCGCGTGTGTCCGATGTTGTCGGGCAGGCGACTAAACGGTTCTGTTGTCCGCCCGCCCGGCTGCACAGGCAGTAGAGGCGACTGCCCCGGGGTCGTTCGGAACTCGGAGCTCTCCGTGATGAACGGTGGACAATAGTGGGCGCTACAACCCCTACAACTTTCACGACTCGATCAAGAGGTGTGGCGCGCGCTGGCTCGCGTGTCCGAGCGAAGCGAGGACCGCGCAACCGACGCCGTGCGAGGGATGAGCGAGCGACCCGACGGAGCGAGCGAATCGGCTGGGGAGGCGTGTGGGTGTTCGGCTCGACCGCACAGGGGTATCCGACACTCGTATTTGCAACCCTTCTGGCCGGCACTAACGTCCAACGAACTTGCGAGCGGGCAACGCCCGCGAGCAACTGACGAGCATCGAAGAGTCCCGAACCACTTGACCCCGAGGTTCACGCGCCCGCCGCGACCTGTGCCGTCCCGTAGGCTCGGTGGTCCCGCTCCCGTAGTTGTACCACTCCGCCTCGAAAGTCGTGTGCTTCGTGGAATGCGCCGGAGCTACATATCCAGACGGCGTGAACAACTGCCCGCTAGAGGATTGTGTGCTTCCCACGTTCCGGTTTCGGGCCCCCACCCGGTCGGATTAGCTGCTGGGCCGTCGACGGTCGGGTCCCGCGTGTGCTCGTCCACGCTTCTGTTGCACACGCCGAACAGAAGCGTGTCCTGGGACCGGTCGCGTTCAGGCCGTCACCATCCAGGTCGTCCCCGAGGAGTAGCCCCACTTCTCGACGCTAACGTCGAACTCACCGTTTCTGAGTGCGGTCATGTTCGTCCCGACCTCCTTCGCGGACATCCCGAGGTCCTCGGCGATGAGCCGTGACTTGAAATAGGTCTTCTCGTCTGCGCGGTCACGGAGGTACTCGAGGATGCGTCGCTGTTTCTCCGATAGGCCCGAGTGCGCCGCTGAGGTGCTCATGACAGTACCGAAGGTCTACACCGATATATACAGTTTGGTACGGACGGTTAACCGACTGCTGTCGTGCGATTTGCTCCCCTGAGCCGGTCTGTCGGGGCCGCGGGTGTCCCGTGGGTGGTACGGCGGGTCAACTGCCGGGCGAGTCGCCCGAGTCCGTGCCCCGCGGGTCGGACAGATCCTCGGGAGCAGTGGACAGTGACGGCGGTCGGAGAGCAGCGGCTACCGGGGTACACGGGTCACCGGGACGCAGGTGATAGGCCACAGAGAGCACGGGTTGGTCAGTTGCGGTCGGAACTGGTCGTCTCGACGATGTCGCCGACGGCAAAGTTGGTTTCGACCTCGGAGATCTCTATCTTGACACGGTCGCCGACATCTGTTCCGGGGACGATGATGACGTAGCCGCGCTCGACGCGGGCGATGCCATCCCCCTGTTTGCCGAGGTCCTCGACCTCGACGTAGCGTATCTCTCCTGGCTCGACCGGCGGCTGTGGCTGGTCGGACGCGCGCCCGGTCGTCGTTGTCGTCTCCTCTGTCCCGGCCGACCCCGTGCGGACGAGTGCGACGCGGTACGACTCGCCGGGTTCGACCGAGCCGTTCTCGATCTCCCGGCGCGGGACCTGGAGGACACCGCCGTCCTCCGACTCCGAGATGCGCGAACTGAACAGGCAGAGCGGTTCCTCCGGGGAATCCAAGATTCGTTCGACCTCTACGTTCCAGAACGACCCCGCTGTTGAAAGGAGTTGCGCTGGGCTCGTGCCGGTACCCATTTGTCGGTGCTACCGCTTGTGTGAGTATGCAGACAGTCATCCTCGCCGCGGGACAGGGAACGCGGATGCGCCCGCTGACGGAGACGACACCGAAACCGATGCTTCCGGTTGCCGACCGGCCGCTCGTCGCGCACGTCGCGGACGCGGCCGTCGACGCCGGCGCGTCGGAACTTCTGCTGGTGGTCGGCTACGAGGCGGCCGATGTCCGGGCGTATTTTGCCGACAGTTACCGTGGTGTCCCGGTCCGGTTCGTCCGACAGGAGCGCCAGCGCGGCACCGCCGACGCCGTTCGCGCCGCCCGCGAGCAGCTCTCGGGCCCGTTCGCGGTGCTCAACGGTGACAACCTCTACGACCCGGCGGCGGTCGCCGACCTGTTCGAGCGCGGTCCCGCGCTCGCCGCGATGACTGTCGACGACCCCACGAGCTACGGTGTGGTCTCCGTCGCCGACGGGCAGGTGACCGATATCGTCGAGAAACCGGACGACCCGCCCTCGGCACTCGCCAACGCCGGCGCGTACGTCTTTCCAGCGGCGGCCCGCGGGTGGCTGGACGTTCCCGAGTCCGAGCGCGGCGAACACGAGATAACCGACGTCGTGGCGCGCACCGTCGCGGAGTCGAGGCTCTCACTGGTCCGGGTCGACCGGTGGCTCGACGTCGGCCGGCCCTGGGAACTGCTGGCGGCAAACGAGTGGAAACTGGACGAGCTGGAGCGGTCTGTCCGGGGTGACGTGGCCGACGACGCCACCCTCCGGGGACCGGTGGTCGTCGAGGCGGACGCGACAGTCGAACCGGGTGTCGTCATCGAGGGGCCGGCGCTCGTCCGGGCCGGAGCACACGTCGGTCCGAACGCCTACGTCCGCGGACGGACACTGCTCGGCGAGGATGTCGAGGTGGGTCACAGCGTCGAGATAAAAAACAGCGTCATCATGCGGGGGACGAACGTCCCGCACCTCTCCTACGTCGGTGACAGCGTCGTCGGGCGGAACGTCAACTTCGGCGCGGGCACCACCGTCGCCAACCTCCGTCACGACGACGACCCGGTGCGGGTGACGGTCAAGGACGAGCGGGTGTCGACGGGGCGACGGAAGTTCGGTGTGGTCGTCGGTGACGGCGTGAAGACGGGTATCGACACGAGTCTGAACCCGGGTGTCGTGCTGGGAACCGGCGTCCAGACCACCCCCGGCGAGCACGTGCGCCGGGACCGGCGATGAGCGTCCGCTTTCGCCGGTACGACCCGCGCGACGCCGGCGCGGTGGCGACACTCGACGACTGGGCGATGCGCCGGGCCGGCACCGACCCGGCGGACATCCCCGGCCACGGCGACGTCGAGACCATCGGCGACACGTACCTCGACGCCGGCGGGGCGTTTCTCGTCGGTGTGCTGGATGCCGGCGAGGGCGACTCCGGAACCGACGACCCGCCGTTCGACGGGGAGAGCTACGACCGGGGGACCTTCGAGACGTTCGACGGGGTGGTGGTGGCGATGGGCGGGTTCCTCCCCAACGAGGCGGGGTACGCCGACGAGCGGACCGTCACCGGGGCGGCGGAACTCCACCGGATGCGGGTCGCGCCCCCCTGTCAGGGACGAGGGTACGGGACCAAACTCCTGACCGTACTCGAGGAACGCGTGGCCGCGGCGGGGTTCTTGCGGGTTCTCGCGACGACCGCACGACGCCAGGAGCGGGCGCTCTCCCTGTACGACGGGACCGGGTACGAGCGTGTGGACACCTCCCGGTACGGGGCGTACGAACTGGTCCACTTCGAGAAGTCACTGTCAGGCTAACCGGGCCGCGTGGTTCGTCCCCCGACAGTAGGGTATGCAGGCACTCGACGCCGAAACCGGGCAGCGACTCTCGGTTATCGACATCACGGACCGGGTCGAGCGCGCACCCCCGGTCGACGCGAGCGGTCCGGCAACGGTGTTCGTCCGGCACACCACCGCCGCCGTGACACTCGACGAGGCCGAGTCGCGTCTACTTGGCGATACCGAGGCGGCGCTGGGAGACCTCGCGCTCGGCACCTGGCAGTCGGTACTGCTCGTCGCGTGCGACGGCCCGCGCACGCGGACCGTGCAGGTAATTTCGCCAACTGACGGAGAGTCGGGTCCCGATTCCGGCCGTTCTCGGGAACCGAGACACGAAACCAAGGTTCATAACTTCACCGCTCGAAACGCGTGTAGAGATGAACATCGCCGATATCGCGACCCGTGATTACGTGGCCGTCGACATCGAGGAACGACTCTCGAAGGTTCGCTCCCGTTTCGAGCGGGAGAACCCGAAGGGATTTCTCGTCACCGAGGACGGTGAGTACACGGGTGTTATAAACGAGCGCCAGCTCGTCCAGTCACACGTCCAGGACAGCGCGAAGGTGCGCGGTCTCGTCCAGCCGGCACCGAAGGTCGGCCGACAGGACGATGTCCGTGAGGTTGCACGCGTGCTCGTCGAGGGCGGCGCGCGGACCGTCCCGGTGTTCGAGAGCGACTCTCTCTGGGGTGTGGTCACGGCCGACGACATCCTCGGGGGCGTGTTGCCGAATCTCGATGCGCTCGACGTCTCGGATATCTACACCGAGCAGGTCGTCACCGTCTCGGAGCAGACCAACGTCGGGCGGGTGATCAATCTGCTCCGCGAGCACGGTGTCTCGCGGCTACCGGTTCTCAGTCCCGAGGACCGGCTGACCGGCATCGTGACGACACACGATATCGCCGACTTCGCGGTCCGGGACATGGAGCGCCAGCAGAAAGGCGACCGCTCCGGTGACCGTGACCGCGTGCTCGACATCCCGGTCTACGACATCATGAGCAGCCCTGTCGAGACAATCACGCTCGACGCCTCTGTCAAGACGGCAGTCGAGCGCATGCTCGACAACGACTTCTCCGGACTGGTGATAACGCCTCCCGAGGAACAGACCGTCGACGGTATTCTCACGAAGACAGACGTGCTCCGCGCGCTGACCTACACCGAGGAGGAGCATATGGACGTCCAGGTGACGAACGTCCACCTGCTCGATTCGCTCACCCGCGACCAGATACAGCAGCGCATCGAGACAGTCGCCGACAAGTACCAGAAGATGCAGGTCCACCACGCACACGTCCGTCTCAAGCAGCACAAGGAGCGCATCCGCGGGACGCCGCTGATGCAGTGTGGCATCCGTCTGCGGACCAACAAGGGACAGGTCGGCGCGAGCGGCGAGGGGTACGGCGCGCGCAACGCGTTCGGGGTGGCGCTGGACACACTGGAGCGGCGCGTGCTCGAACTGAAGGGGGTCCAGGCCGACGAGGAGTACCGCGGCCAGCTCCTCCGGAAGCTCAACGAGCTGTGACCGGGCATCTCTCGACCGGCTGTGACCCCGTCGACGAGTTGCTCGGTGGCGGGTTCGAACGCGGTGCTGTCACGCAGGTGTACGGCTCGCCGGCCGCCGGCAAGAGCAACCTCGTGCTCTCGACTGCCGTCGAGGCGGCCACCGACGGACACTCGACGCTCTACATCGACACGGAGGGGCTGTCGGTCGACCGCATGGAACAGCTCGCGGCCGGTCACCCCGAGGCAGAGGTCGACGAGGTGGCCTCGCGGCTGTTCGTCAGCGAGGCCCACGACTTCGACGAGCAGGCCGAGGCTGTCCAAGACGCCGCCGAGTTCGCCGATCAGGTGGCTCTGGTCGTTCTCGACAGCGCAACCGGGTTCTACCGGCTGGAACGGACCGAGCGCGAGGACGGTGAGGCGTTGCGCGCGGTAGCACGACAGGTCACACACCTGCTCTCGCTCGCGCGCAAACACGATATCGCCGTCGGTATCACGAATCAGGTGTACACCGACCCCGACAGTGACAGCACCCGCGCGCTCGGCGGGCACACGCTCGACCACTGGTCGGGTGTCATCCTGCGACTCGACCGCTTTCGGGGCGGTAACCGCCGCGCCACCCTCGAGAAACACCACGCACGCGAGGCCGGTGAGACTGCCCAGTTTTGCATCACCGATGACGGTATCGCCGGCGCACAGTCGCCGTGACCGACAGCGCGAGCGCGCCCGCCTGTCTTGTCCTCGCAAAAGGCATCCCGTCGCGTGCCGTCTCTCCCTGCTACGCTGCCTCCGGCACGCGCCCCCGATATCGACCAAACCAGTTAGGGATAGCCTCTATTATTGTAGCACTCTCAGTACAAAGTGGAGATGAGCCAGAGTCAATCCACGACCCGAACCGAGGAACTGAGCGATATCTTCGTCTCCGTCACCGGAGACGAGGAGGTAACCGAACAGCAGGACAACGACGGCAACGACCGGGAACTCCGGGGCGAGAGCCACATCGACGAGGCTGTCGCCGACGGACTCGACGACGCCATCGCCGGCGCAGAGGCAGACCCCGGTGACCCCGGTGGGTAACTACCGCCTCTCGCAACTGTCTTTCCGGACCGTACCGAACGACGGGTAACCTGATTTTCTGTGCTGTCTGACACGAACGGGAGTGTACAGACTCACGTTCCGACCCGGTCGGTATCGTCACGCGGCGAGACGCTGGCAATCGAACCGACAAATCGGGTCGGCAGACAGCATCCGGGCGACCCCGGAGTGCCGTCGAGAGACTCCGTCTCTCGAACCACCTGACCCCGAGGCACGTTACTCCGCTACGATCACCGCACCGTACATTCCGTTTGCCTGGTGGACGGTACAGACGTACCGGTACGCTCCGGGTTCGCTGAGCGTCTCGACGTAGGTCGTATCACTGGACGGCACGGGACTGCCGCTGTTGAGCTCTGTCGGCGCGTTCTCACTGACAACGTTGTGTGGCCCTCCCCTGCCGGTCCACTCCCAGGTTACCTCCGTTCCGGTGCTGACACGCACGGCCACCGGGTCGAACCCGAACCCGCTGTCGCCGGCACCGACATCGATAGACACCGAGTCACTGCCGGTCTCGTCGACGATATCGCCGGTTCCACCGTACAGTTTGGCATTGTTATCGCTCAGGTACGTGTCCGCGGCGCTCTCGAATGGCCCTCCTCCGCCGCTGTCGTCGCCGTTGCCGCCGTCATCGCCGTTGCCGTCGTCGCCGCCGAGACAACCGGCCAAACCAATTGTCAGCGCTGTGCCTCCTGACAGCAGTACCGTCCGTCTGTCTTTGTCGAAGTCAGTCATTACTTCAATCGGGAGTCCGGCCCACGCCCAACTTAACCCTTCGACCTGTTCCCGCCGGTCAGATAAAATTAAAAAACTTTGATACGACTTTTTACCCTCTGTTCGGTTTCCTTCCGATTTGGGTCTCTTTGACGAGTTCTGCACGCGGGTTTTGAGCAGAGAGCGGACAACATAAGCCCACACGCGACACACACGTCTGTGTGTCCGACTCCCTGCCAGTTCCGCCACCCGTCGCACTCGCGGTTGCGGTGGTCGCCATCAGCACGGGTGCCGTGCTGGTCCGTCTCAGCGAGGCCCCATCGGCGGTTGCGGCGTTCTACCGTGTGCTGTTCACGACGCTCCCGCTGTTGCCGGTCGCAGTCTGGCGGTACCGCCCGGCGTTTCGCCGTCTCGACCGGCGGGACCTCGCCGGGGCGACACTCGCCGGTGTCGCGCTCGCGATTCACTTTGCGGCTTGGTTCGAGAGTCTCGAGTGGACGAGTGTCGCCGCGAGTGTCACACTCGTGCAGTCACAGCCGTTGTTCGTCGCGCTGGGTGCCTGGCTCCTGTTGCGCGAGCGACTCAGTCGCCCGATGGTCGCGGGTATCGTCGTCGCCGTCGCCGGGATGACCGTCATGTCGATGGGTGACCTGCTCGGCGGTGTCCTCGTGGGACCGGATCCGATACTCGGCAACGGGCTCGCCGTGCTGGGTGCGGTGATGGCCGCCGGGTACGTGCTCGCCGGGCGCTCACTGCGCCAGCGGGTCGCGCTCGTGCCCTACGTCGTTGTCGTCTACAGCGTCTGCACGGTCTGCCTGTTCGTCGTCGCCGTGCTCCAGGGCGGGCCGATGCTCGCGTACCCCGCCCGCGAGTGGCTCATCTTCGCCGGACTCGCAATCGGACCGGGCCTGCTCGGTCACACCGTCATCAACTGGACGCTCGCACACCTCGAATCCAGTGTCGTCTCGGTCTCACTGCTCGGGGAACCAATCGGCGCGACGGTGCTCGCCGCCGTGTTGCTCGCCGAGTCACCCACTGCGTTTACTGTCGTCGGTGGTGCTGTCGTCCTCGCCGGTATCTACCTGACCGCTCGCGAGCGCGAACGCGACCCGCCCGACGACACGGCTGTCGACCACCCGGGCGGCGAACGCGCCGAGTGACCGGGGTGCTCGTTGTCGCTGGACGGTGGTCACCCGGTATCTCGGGACCGTCGCGGGTACAGCGTCAGAGCGTCCATCCAGAGCACCGTCTCGTCGCGCTGGTTTCTCGTCTCTATCTCCTGGTGGACCAGCCCGCGCTCGTCGTCGAACGGCTCCTTCTCGCCGAGTGTCAGCGTGGCCGAGAGCCGGTCACCCGGGTGGACCGGTTCCCGCCAGCGCAACCCATCCAGTCCGGGCGACCCCGCCGTCTCGGCCTCGCCGAGGTAGCCGTCGACCACCAGCCGCATCGTCAGCGCCGCCGTCTGCCACCCGCTCGCGATGACCCCCTCGAACGGGCCGTCGTGGTCGTCGGAGACGTGGAACGCCTGCGGGTCGTAGCGTTCCCCGAACGAGACAATCTCCGCCCGCGTGACCGCACACCCGCCCAACTCGACCGTCTCGCCCGACGTCACCGCCTCGTAACTGTCGTGCACGACCGGATATCGCGGCCGGGCGTGAAAAGCTGCCGGTCCACATCGTGGAGACCACGGCCACCGACACCCGCTCGGGGTCGACTCCCGGCTCCCCGGTCGTTACTCCGAGCGGAGCCGTGTCGCCGCGAGGAGTGCGCTCAGCGCGAGTACCGCCGCGACGACGGTCAGCCCTGCCCCGTTACCGTCTGCGGCGTCGTCGACAGAGTCGTCAGTCGAGTTATCGGTCGAATCATCGGCCGAGTCGTCCATCGAGTCACCGTCGTCGGTGGTATCGCCACCGTCGTCGCCGGTGGAGTCGTCCATCGGGTCGTCAGTCGAGTTATCGGCCGGGTCGTCAGCAGAGTCGTCGGCCGAATCGTCCGCGGTCCCGTTCCGGGCCGTCTCGATGGCCTGCGGGTGGAAGGTTTCGCCAAGTGTCTCGATGATGTCGGCATAGCGTGGCCCGCGCTGGCTGAACAGGTTCGGGTCGACCCTGACGATCTGCTCCTCCTGTCGCGCGGTCGTCTGGTTGTACCCCGGGAAGCTCGAAAGCTGGCCGCCCTCGGTCGTGACAATCCACTCGGGGTCGGCCGCGACGACCTTCTCGGGCTCGAACTGGAGGCTGTCGAACTCCGCGGCGACGTTCTCCAGTCCGGCGGTCGTGAGCAGTTCGTGCTGGAGTGACCCCGCCGTGACGGTCGTCCCGAACCCGGAGTCGTAGAACACGCGGGGGCGCTCCTCGTCGGCGACGGCCGACTCGACGAGGCCGATGGTGCTGTTCATCTCCTCGACGACATCTGTCGCGGCCGTGCACTCGCCGATGAGCTGTCCCGTTCGCTCGATGAGTCCGGTCAGCTCGGCGAGACTCCCGGGTCGCTCGTAGTAGTACACCGTCTGTCCGGCGTCGCGGAGTTCGGTCACCGACTCCTCGGGCACCTCGTTCGGCGCGAGCACGATATCCGGGTCCAGGTCGACGATGACCTCGGTGTTCGGCACGGAGAGCCCGACGCTCTCGTCGAACTCGAGGACGTGGGTCCGGTTCTGACTTCCTTCGAGGTACGCTGTCCACTCCCGCACCGGCATCCCGGTCACCTTCTCCTCGGCGTCCATCTCCCAGATCTGCTGTGCCACGCTGGGCAACAGCGTGACGACCTCCTCGGGTTCCTGGTCTATCTCGACTGTCTCGCCCGTGTTGTCCTCGACGGTCAGCGGGAACTCACAGCCCGGTTCCTGCGCGACCGCCGCGGTCTGTCCGCCGTCTGTACCCGGCTGGCCGACCGCGAGTCCGGCGGTACACGCCAGCCCCACGGCGACGACGACCAGCAGTCCAACGGTCAGTTTGTGTCTGCGCACGTGTCACGATGGGCGCTAGTGCAACAAATATTTATCTAATCAAAGCGCAGTTGATGAGTGATGCGGATACTGCTCCGGACGGCGCTGTGGTCGGCGGTGCTGTTCGCGGCCCTGGTCGGGACGGTGCTGGCGAGCACGATGTTCGGCCCGGTCAGTCTCGACGCGGGAACGGTGGTGCGGGCGACGCTCAACACGCTGGCGTACCCCTCGGGGCTGGGGTTCGACGCCGGCGAGGTCGGTCTCGGGGGGTACGCGACGCGGGTGCCCGTTCCCGATATCTCCTACACCCGGCTGTTCGCGCTCGACGTTGCCGAGACCGACCAGACGATTGTCCGGCAGATCCGTCTGCCGCGGATCGTGCTCGGTGCGGTGGTGGGGTTCGCGCTCGGCACGGCCGGCGCGGTCATGCAGGGCTTTTTTCAGAATCCGATGGCCGACCCCTCGGTCGTCGGCGTCTCCTCGGGTGCGGCCGTGGGGGCCGTCGCCACCATCGCGTTCCCGGTCACGATACCGTTCGGCATCCAGACCGCCGCGTTCACCGGTGCGGTGCTCGCGGCGTTCGGGGTGTACGCGATTGCGACACAGAACGGTCGGACTCCGGTGGCGACGCTGTTGCTCGCCGGTCTCGCCGTCCAGACGTTTCTCGGGGCCGCCGTCTCGTATCTCCTGCTCAACGCCGGCGAGGGACTGGAGGAAGCGATTCTGTGGCTCATGGGACGACTCCGCTACAGCAGTTGGGGTGACGTCGGGGCGACACTCCCGTTCGTGCTGCTCCTCTTTCTCGTTATGCTCGCCTACGCACGTGACCTGAACGTGCTGTTGCTGGGTGAGACCGAGGCCCGCACGCTCGGTATCGACGTGGAGTGGACGAAGCGGCTGTTGCTCGCGGCCTCCGCGCTGGTCACCGCCGCTGCCGTCTCCGTGGCAGGTATCATCGGGTTCGTCGGGCTGATAATCCCGCACATGATGCGACTCGTCGTCGGCCCGGACCACCGCATCCTGATTCCGACGAGCGCACTCGCCGGCGCGACGTTTCTGGTGCTAGCGGACACGCTCGCCCGGGCGGGACCGGGACCGGTCATGCCGGTCGGTATCGTCACCGCCGCGATTGGTGCCCCCTTCTTCCTGTTCCTGCTCGTGCGACGGGAGGTGCACGCGCTGTGATTCGCTTGGACGGTGTCGAGCTATCACTCGGCGAGACAGACGTGCTCGACGGGGTCTCGCTGTCGGTGGCGGCCGGCGAGTTCGTCGCGCTCGTGGGACCAAACGGTGCCGGCAAGACGACGCTACTGCGGGCGATAAACGGCGTTCTGTCGCCCGACGCGGGAACGGTCCGACTCGACGGGGACCGTGTCGCGGAGCTCTCCTCGTCGGCGGTCAGCCGGCAGGTCGCCACCGTCCCGCAGGACACCCACGTCGGGTTCTCGTTTACCGCCGCACAGCTCGTCGAGATGGGTCGCACCCCACATCGCTCCCGACTCGACTGGAGCGACGGGACCGACGCCGTCACGGCGGCGATGAAACGCACCGGCACGCTCGCCTTTCGCGACCGGCCGGTCGACTCCCTGAGCGGCGGCGAGCGCCAGCGCGTCCTCCTCGCTCGCGCGCTCGCGCAGGAACCCGACGCGCTCCTGCTGGACGAACCGACGGCGAACCTGGATATCAACCACCAGGTCCAGGTGCTCGGTCTCGTCGCCGACCTCGTCGACGAGGGACGGGCCGCGCTCGCGGCGATTCACGACCTCGACCTCGCGGCGCGGTTCTGTGACCGGCTCCTCCTGTTGCACGACGGCGCGGTGCGTGTCCGCGGCTCCCCTGGTGCGGTGCTGTCAGACCCGGCACTCGCGGCGGCGTTCGACACGGGAACGGCGGTCTCGCGGGACCACGTCACCGGGACACCCCGCGTCGCGGCGCTCCCGGACCGCCCGGACCGGACCGGACGGGTTCACGTCGTCGGCACCGGACCCGGCGGGGCGGCCGCCGTGCGGGTGCTGTGGCGCGCTGGCTACGAGGTGACTCTCGGCCCGGTCCCCGAGGGAGACGTTGCCGCGCGTCTCGCCGCGGATCTCGACCTCCGGGCGGTGACCGTCCCTCCCTTTCGGCGACCGGACCCGGCCGACCGCGAGAGCGCCCGGCGACTCGCCCGCGCGGCGGACGCGCTGGTCACTGCCGGCCCGGCCGAAGGCGGTGTCGAACTCGACGGTGACCGGGTGGCCGACACGCCCCGCGTCCGGGCGACCCTCGACGGCGGGAGCCAACCGGCACGGGGTGACGGCGGCGAGACAGTGCTCGTCGAGAGCGAGCGGGCACTGCTGGACGCTGTCCGGGGCTGTCTGGACACATAGCGCGGCCGGTCGTATCAGGTGACCGAGAGGTACACGGCGACGAGCTGAATCGCGTTGTAGAGTCCGTGGACCAGCGCGACCACCGTCAGGTTGCGGGTCCAGGCGTACAGGGCACCAAAGACACCCGAGAGCACGAACAGCAAGACGAGCGAGACGGCCAGTGCCCCGGCCCCGGACCCGGCGTAGGCGGGGATGTGTGCGACCGCGAACACGAGACTGGCGATGGCGATAGCGCCGCCGGTCGAGAACCGCTCGGTGAGGAACTTCTGGATGACGTTCCGGTAGAGCAGTTCCTCGACAGGACCGTTGACGAACACCACCAGCGGGACGAGCACGAGCAACAGGGTGGGGTCGAAGCTGTCCTGGCTCGGGTCGAACAGGCTGTGCTCGGCCGACGAGAGACCGAGTCCCTCGATGACGACGCCGGCGACAGCCCCGAGCGCCAGCGTCGCGGCCAACCCGACGGCCACCACACCTACCTCGCGGAGCGAGGGGAGCCGGAGGTCGAGATAGGCGAGACCGCGGCGGGTCACGTACAGGAACCCCACCGCGACGAGCACGGCCCCGAGGTACTCGAGGATAAAGAGCACGGGCAGCAACAGCTCGATGTCGACATCGATACCGAGTAGGCCGATCGCGCCGAGCGAGACGGCCTGCCCGAGCAACAGGGAGAGCACCGCGAGTCCGGCAGCGGCGTAGACGGCGAAGGGACGACCCAGCCGGAACTGCTCGTGGCCGTACTCCCGGAGTCGGGCGACGGCGTACCGGCGCGACCCGTCCGCGAGGGCGACAAGCCCGAGTCCGAACATCGTCGCCACGGCGAGGGCGGCCTGCCAGGGGACGCCGAGCGGGTTCCCGGGTGCGAGCACGAGCACGACCGATACCGTTCCCGACAGGACCATCAGGCTGACAACCCCGTGGATGATGGCCGCGAACACCGACGGGACGAGCGTCTCGAGGCTGTCGAACACCTCGGTGGTCTCGAACTTCGGCAGCACCGACCCGATGGCGAGTGCGAACGACGCGCTCGTGACGAGCACCGCAAGGAGTCCGCCCGCGAGGAGCAGTCCCGCCCAGAGCGTGGTGAGCGACAGCGGTGGGACGCCAGCCCCCCAGGCGACAATCAAGAGCACACCCGGCACGGCGAGGCTCAACCCGGTTGCGACCCCGACCAGCAACCGCGCGTGGACGAACGTGCTGGCGGGGACGGGCGCGAGCACGAGTTGCGAGAGCATCGCCCCCTCGGTCCCGAGCGGGTTCAGGCAGACGACACCGCCCGCGAGCCAGACCCCGAGCAGGACAAAGGCCGCCCCGACGGCCGCCGGCACGAACCCCGGCTGGTTCGCCGCCACCGGGACCAGCACCATCGCCACCGGAAACAGGTAGTAGAACAGGTAGACGTACTGGTCGGGTCGGCGTACCGTCCCCCGGGCGTAGCCGAGCGCCGCGCGAAGTGTCAGTGAGGTCCCGAACAGTCCCTCGTTGCGGCCGACACGCTCGCTCGGTGTCTGGTCGAACTCGGGGACGACACCGGATGTGGTTCCGTCGGTGGCCGCCTCGTCGGTCGGTGTCGCGTACCAGTACGCGGGTGCGAGTCGGGTCAGCACGGCGAAGCTGAGCGGGAGTGCACCCCACACCGCGAGCACGGCCAGCCCCGTGCGCATCCCGAGCGGTTCGGACATCGGCGACCCGACAAAGAGCAGGTCCGCGTACCAGCCAAGCGGCACCATCGGGTCGCCGGTCGGCAGGGTCGCGGTGGTTCCGTCCCCGGAGGCCTGTCCGATGGACAGCCCCAGCACGAACGCGATCATGAACGCGACAACCGACAGCGAGGCCGTCACCAGCCGACGAAACACCTCGGGGAGACCGAGTTGCTCGACGAACAGCCAGAGCAGGTACGCGAGCGACAGTCCGACACTCATCGTCAGCACGAGCAAGGGGAGTCCACCGACGACCAGCGCGAGCAGGAACACGGGCGCACGTGCCCCAATGGCGTACGCGACCACCGGTGCGGCCGTGAGCACGAGCACGAGCGTCCACGTCGACAGCAGGTACAGTATCTTCCCGACGACAACCGCCCGGGTCGAGGCTGTCGTCAGCACGAGCGGCCGGACCGCGTTGCGGGCGAGTGACTGTGCCGCACCCAGTCCGCCGAACAGTGCCACCACCAGCAACCCCGGCACCAGCACGTTGCGCGCGACCGGGACCGCGTCGACTGTGGTCCCGTCGCGGGTCTCGACCCCGAACAGGTAGCCCTGCCGGACGAACGTTATCCAGACGGGAACCACAAACAGGGCGAGCAGGGCGAGTGTCACCCGCTGTCGCCGGGAGTCGTTGCGCCGCAGCAGGTCACGCAGTTCGGCGCGTGCGACGTGGACGCCGACAGCGAGGTCCCCCCGGAGCCCTGCCATGCTCACACCTGCCTGTCGGTGGTGACCTCGAGAAAGACATCTTCGAGGGTTCCGGTGCTGTCACGACCGTCGACCAGTTGCTCCGGGCTGTCCTCGGCCACGAGGCTGCCCTGGTACAGCACACCGATGGTGTCCGCGAGCTCCTCGACGACCGGCAGGATGTGCGAGGAGAGAAACACGGTCGTTCCCGACCGGACCTGCTCGCTGATGAGGTCGATGACCGCACGCGACGCCCGGGGGTCGAGTCCACTGGTCGGTTCGTCCAGAAAGGCCACGTCGGGGTCGTGGAGCAGCGCCTGCACCAGTCCGACCTTCCGGCGCATCCCCTGTGAGTAGGTGCCGATGCGGTCGCCGGCGTCGGCGAGCAGGTCGACCCGGTCGAGCAGGTCCTCGATGCGCTTGTCGGCCCGGTCGGCGTCGAGGTGGCGGATGTCCGCCGCGTACCCGAGTTGCTCGCGGGCGGTAAAGGACTCGTAGACCGGTGACTCGTGCGGGAGATAGCCGATGTGTTCTTTCAGCCGGTCGCGGTCCGTGATGGGGACACCGGCGACCCACGCCTCCCCCGCGGTTGGCGGCAACAGCGTCGTCAGCATCTCGATTGTCGTCGTCTTGCCCGCCCCGTTCGGCCCGAGAAAGCCGTACACCGTTCCCTCGGGCACCCGGAGGTCGAGGTCGTCGACGGCCACCGTCTCACCGAACTCCCGGGTCAACCCCTCGGCGACGATTGCCGTCTCCGCCTCCGCTCGCTCACGCTCCCGGGGCGCGTCGACTGCCATTGGTACACGTGACTTCCTGACCGAACAAAGCCGCTTTGATTCGCTGCCGAGTTCTCTCCGACGGCGTGGCGTCTTATCGCGTCGGACGTACCGCAGTCACAGGAGGCCAGCGTGACGACATTGTTCAGGGGCATACGTCCGACAGTATCAGTGTCGTCACCCAGCCGACGACCGCCACCCTGTGGACAGACCGATATCGAACGTGTATTTAGCCTCCGGCACCTATCTGACATCGATGGAATTCGACGAGTTGCTTCGCGCACGACGGTCGGTCCACGAGTACAGCGACGAGCCAATCGACGAGTCGACACTTGAGTCTATCTTCGAGGCGGCGACACTCGCACCCTCGGGGTACAACCTCCAGCCCTGGGAGTTCCTGCTCCTCCGCGACGACGAGCGGAAGTCGACGCTCCGCGAGATTGCCTACGACCAGGACCACGTCGAGGCGGCCGACACGGCGGTTGTCGTCCTCGGGCACAGCGACCCGATGACCCACGCCGAGCCCGTGTTCGACGACTGGCTCGCAAAGGGCTACCTGCCAAACGAGGAGGTAAAGGAGGCGCTGCTCGACAACGTTGCACAGATGGCCGAGATGTCCGCAGCCGAGCGCCGGACCTGGACGACGCGGTCCACCGCACTCGCGGCGATGACGGTCATGTACGCCGCACGCGACCACGGGGTCGCAAGCTGCCCGATGGAGGGGTTCGACGAGGAGGCGCTCGTCGACGAGTTCGACATCCCCGACCAGTACGAACCGGTCATGCTCATCACGCTCGGTTACCCCGCCGAGGGTGCCGCCGACATCGAGAACGAGCGAAAGGCCCGCCGACCGGTCGAGGAGATCGTCCACTACGGCGAGTTCGAACCCGGCGAGGAGACGACACTCGCGCCTGCCGACGACTGACACGACCCGCCCCCGCTCTGTTCTCGCTCGCGCCATCCGTTCCCGGCTCGACAGTTCCGCTTTCGATAGCCCGCTGGCCCCCGACGACACGTCGACGACCAGTCACAGTTCCCGGCACGCCGGGTCTACGGGGGCACCCACTCCGAGGTCGGGGCTATCCCGGGACCTGACAGGCCAGGCGGGGCGACGACTCTCCCGGGTCTCGCGGCGTGGGGACCGCCGGTCAGTCCTGTGGCGTCGCCGTCTCCTCGGTCCGCTTCACCCTGACAGTCTCGATGCGGTTCTCGTCGACAGCGGTCACCGTGAACTGGTGGCCGTCGGCGGTGACCTCGTCGTCGGCTCTCGGCGGTCGGCCGAGTCGGTCGAGCACGAACCCGCCGAGCGTGGCGTACGCACCGCTGTTCAGGTCCGTGTCGAGCACCTCGTTGATCACCGAGACGGTGACAGCACCGTCGGCGGTGTACCCGTCACCCTCGTCGACGGGTCGGATACCGGGTTCAGTCATGGCGTCGTCGAACTCGTCGCGGATGTCGCCGACGACCACCTCGACGATATCCTCGACGGTGGCGACCCCCTCCAGCGTGCCCCACTCGTCGATGACCAGCGCCATCTGCCGTTGCTCGCCCTGGAGTTCCTCCAGCAGTGTGTCGGCCGTGCTCGACTCGGGCACGACCGGTGCCTCCTCCGCCAGGTCGCCCGCGGTGACCGTCCCGTCGCCGGACGCCGTGACCGCACCCACCCCCTCGGTCGCCTGGAGGACGTTCTTCACGTCGAGGTACCCGACGGGCTGGTCGCCGGTGTCCCCGTCGACGACCGGATACCGGGTGTACCCACCCTCAGCCACGTACGTCCGGAGCTTCGGGAGCGGCATGTCCGCGCTGACCGTCGTCACGTTCGGCAGTGGAATCATTATCTCGCGGGCGGTCCGGTCGTCGAGTTCGAACACCCGCTCTATCATCGCCGCCTCGCTGGCACCCACCTTCCCGCCCTCTCGCGCGTTCACCAGCGCCCGGCGGAGCTCCTCCTCGGAGAGCGTCGCCTCGGTCTCCGAGGCCGGCGGGATTCCGAACAGGCTCGTCGACCGGTTGGCGGTCCCGTTGAGCACGATCAGCGCCGGCTTGAACAGGATGTAGAACGCCTTCATCGGTGGTGCGACCAGCAGTGCCATCCGCTCGGGTGCGGCAATCGAGAGTGTCTTTGCCGCCAGTTCGCCGTAGACGACGTGCAGGAAGGTGATGACGCTGAACCCGACCGCAACCGCGATTAGGTGGACCGTCCCCTCGGAGACCACCGAGGACAGAATCGGTTCGATGAGTGCCGCCACCGCCGGTTCGCCGAGCCACCCGAGCGCCAGCGAGGCGATGGTGATCCCCAGCTGCGTGGCCGCGAGGTAGTCGTCGAGTTTGTCGAGGGCGGCGTCCAGTGTCCCCGCACCCGCCCGCCCCTCGGCGACCATCTGGTCGACGGCCGTCGACCGAACCCTGACGAACGCGAACTCGGACGCGACAAAAAAGCCGTTGAGCGCGACCAGTCCGAGTGCCGCCAGCAGTCGACCGACGGCCGGCAGTGTCTCTGTCACGACCCTCGCCCCCCACTGTCGTCGGACTGTTGCTCTGTGATAGCGGTACCACCCGCCGATTCGCTACCCCCCAGCACACCCAGTCGCGCCGACCGGTTGTGAGACTGACTCATACTCCCGATTTTTTGACCCACGGTTATAAACACCAGGCCCCCGGTTCGCCTGCTGTCAACCCGACTGCTCTCCGCTCTCAGTACTCCGGGTACCCGGACCGGGCGCTCGGCGAGAGAGACGCGTGCGAACGCCAGTTCGGCGAGGACAAGCAACTCTCGTGAGTCGAGATGGCGGTCAGAGAGACCGGGTTTCGATGCTGGACCGGAGCTCTGATAGCGGGCACTCGATACGCGAACCGACGAGTCGACACTGCCGGCACTGGCGACCCAGCGTAATCGCAACGCCCGCGGTGTCAGTCGACGAACTGCACGTCCTCCGAGCACACCGGGCACTGGGGAGTCTCCTCACCCGCGATATCGATCTGGTCCGATTCGTCCCCTGTCCACCCACAGTCCGGGCACAGCACGGCGGTCATCGAGACCAGTTTATATCCCGTCGAGTATGACTGTTGTGGCCGCCGGTGTGTCGCCGGAACGGCACGCGTCGCCGGCCACTCCATCGAGAACCCGATGCGGTGACACCACACACCGGCTACCTGCCCGTGGGGACGATATCGATATCGGCGAGCGAGTCCACCGACGGTTCGCCGAAGTCTCGCCGGTTGTGTGTGACGAACGTCCCGCCCTCGGTGTGGGCGATTGCCAGGTTGAGCAGGTCGACAGGTGGCAGGTCGACACCCTCGGACCGGAGCGTCTCGTCCAGATACGCGACTTCGAGGGCCGTCTCGTCGGAGAACGGGACGATCCGGTCGACACTGGAGTGGAGTGTGCGCTGTACGCGTTTCATCGCCGGCCGAGAACTGCGTGCCTTGTACGACTCCCAGGCGACCAGCACGGTGATAGTCCACTCTTCGCCGCTGTACTGTTCGAGATGCTCGATTACCGTCTGGTTCGATGCGGAGAGTTCCACCAGAACGTCCCTGTCGAGAACAATCATCGGTCGGTCCGGTCCCCCATCGACTCGTTCAGTTCGTCGTGTACCGACTGCATCTCTGCCGCGAGATCCCCGTCGTCGAGTCCGCTCAGCGACGCCGCAACCTCCTCGACGTTCTTCTCGGTACGACTGAGTCGGTCGAGCAGGTCGTCGAAACTCTCGTCGTCCCGTTTCAGACGCCGCAGTCGCTGTTTCAGTTCGTTGCTGATCTCGATTGTTGCCATACGTCGAGACTGTGTCCGGCGGACCAGTTAATAGTTCGCCGAAACCTGCGGTACTGGTCCGGTCGCCCCGGTTACGGATACCCGGCGCGCTGCCATCGGCACTCCACGACCGTGTGACCCGGGCGGAGCCAGACGGGTCACCAGCCGTGCTCGTCGGTTTCCGCCCGCAACCGGTCGGTCGAGTTCCCCCACCCGCGGCCTGTCCCTCGACACGTCGACAGGCGGCGCGTGGGGTCACACTCGACAGTCTGACGCCCCGATGGCGTCGGCGAACGCGGTAGGACCGTCGCTACGCTCGTTCTCCCATTTTCACTCCGTGAAAGGTGAGACCGCCGAGGACTCGCTACGTTCGTCCTCCCATTTTCGCTCCGCGAAAAGTGGGACCGCCGAGATTCGAACTCAGGTCCGACGCACCCCATGCGCCGAGGATACCGCTACCCCACGGTCCCGCACGTGAAATGAGGCTGGTGTACCGATTAAGACCTTCGGTTCTCGCCGGCAGGTATCAGAGCGCGTCTTCGGGACATCTCCGTCGGCGAGCAACCGACTCATACTGTCGGCTGTAACTTCGTGGAACGATTCGGCACCCTGGGATGGCGAACTGTGCCACGGGCTTACAGCCGACAGTATCAGGCACCGGCGTCGAGCAGTCCGTGCTCGTCGAGACGGTCCAGCGCCGTTCGCAGTCGCTCGGTACTGTTGGCATACGAAACCCGGGCGTAACCGGGTGTTCCGAACGCGCTCCCGGGAACGGTGGCGACGTGTGCGTCCCCGATAGCCGACTCACACCACGCCTGGTCGTCGTCGGCGACGGGGAGCATGAGGTAGAACGCACCCTCGGGAGTGGGGACGTCCACCCCTCGTGCGGCGAGTTCGTCGACGAGCATGTCGCGGCGACGCTCGAAGGCGTCGGTCATCTCGGCGACAGCCTCGTCGGTGTTCCGGAGCGCCTCGACGCCGGCGTGCTGGACGAAGTTGGTGGCACAGGAGACCGAGTGGCCGTGGACCTTCCCGGCCTGTTCGACGAGTTCCGCGGGACCGGCAAAGTACCCGAGTCGCCACCCGGTCATCGCGTACGCCTTCGAGAACCCGTTGAGCGTGATGGTGCGCTCGCCCATGCCGGACAGCGAGCCGAGACTCGTCAGTTCCCGGCCGTCGTAGACGACCCGCTGGTATATCTCGTCGGAGATAACCGTGATGTCGTGTTCGACGGCGATATCGCGGACACCACGGAGCGCATCGTCGGTGTAGACCATCCCGTGGGGGTTGCCGGGGGAGTTGACCACGAGCAGTTCCGTCTCGTCGGAGACGGCCGCCGACAGGTCGGTAAGCGCCGGGCCGAGACGGAACCCGTAGGGGGTCGTGTCGACGCGGGTGAGCGACCCGCCGGCGAGTTTCGTCATCGCCTCGTAGGAGACCCACGCGGGGTCGACCAGCGCCACCTCGTCGCCGTCGTCGACGAGTGTCTGGAACACCTCGTACAGCGCCTGCTTCCCGCCGGGTGTGACCATTACCTCGTCGGCGTCGTGGTCGAGACCGTCGGCCCGGAGTTTCTCGGCGACCGCCTTCCGGAGTTCGGGAATCCCCTGCGATGGCGTGTAGCCTGTCTCCCCGGCGGCGAGCGCATCGCGGGCGGCCTGCTTGATATTCTCCGGCGTGTCGAAGTCCGGTTCGCCGACGCTCAGGTCGACGACGTCGATACCGTCGGATTCGAGCGCACTCGCCTGGTTGCTGATAGCGAGCGTGGCGCTGGGTGATACACGGTCTACGCGGTCGGTGAAATCGAGTCCGGTCATGTGTCGGTCTGCTCTCTGTCGAGTTCCTCGGCGAGTTCGATCGCACTCTCGACGGCGCTCGCGCCCGACTCGACGCGGGCGCGGGCCTCGTCGTGGCTCATCCCCGGGCCGGTGATGCCGAGTGTCACCGGTGTGTCGCGGTCGAGGGTGACGTCGGTCAGGCCCTGTGCGGCGGCGTGGCCGATGACCTGGTCGTGGTCGGTGTCGCCGGTCACGATAGCGCCGATTACGGCCACGGCGTCGATATCCTCGCGCCGGGCGAGTCGGTCCGCGGCGAGCGGCGTGTCGTACGACCCCGGAACCGCCAGTGTCGCCGCGAGTGTGGCGTCGGCGTCCTCGACTGTCTCGCGGGCCCGGTCGGCCATCCGCTCGGTCACCGGTTCCCGTTTGTTGAACTGTGAGACCACTAGCCCGAGGCGTACCATACGTGTTCCCGGACGCGTGTGCTAAAAGAACTACCGTTCTCTACCCGGGACCGTCCCGAACTGGCTGGGTGTCGACAGACTCCCGCACATACTCGGGGTAACGCTCTGACGAGGGTGACTCGAAGCAGGGCCGGCACGTGTCGCGGCGAACTGTGCGGGAACATCCCTGCACGACCCAGCGCGCCCTGTCCCACCTCCGACACCACCGACAGAGCTAATTAACTCGAAAGTACGGCTGAATCACATACTTGCGTTCCCGATGTCTGTGCCCGCGCTCGGGCCGATACCGGCTCCTCGCCGTGACGGTTCGGCCTCTGCTCCGGCGAGCCATGATACCCACTATTTAAGAGGTGACGGTTTGAACACCCGATTATCCCATGTCCCAGGACGAGACCCCCGTGCGTGAGATCATGAGCAGTCCAGTGCGGACAATCACGGCGGACACGACGGTGTGTGAGGCTGCCAACGTCTTGGCCGACGAGCACATCGGCTCGCTGGTCGTCTGTGGTGACATCATACAGGGCATCATCACCGAGACAGACATCGTGCGACTGGTCGGTTCCGAGCGTGAACTCACAGACACGCTCGTGAGTGAGGTAATGAGTGAACCGGTCGTGACGGTCCGTCCCCACGAGGCGGTCCGTACCGCCGGCGAACGGATGGGTCACAACAACGTGAGGAAACTGCCCGTCACCGAGCAGGGAGAGCCCGTCGGCGTCGTCACGACGACTGACCTCGCACACTTTTTTCCCCGAAGCCGCATCCTGATGGCCTCCGACACGGAGCGAGATGTCCACGAGGGCGAGTTCGAGTGACACTGTCGGGCGCGTCCCCCGCGTTCCCTGATACTACCAGTTCGAGTTACGGCACAATCTGGTCGCCGTCGTCGTCGTAGACCCTGATAGCGTCCACCGGACAGGTTCGCGCCGCGAACTTCGCGTCCAGTTCGGCGTCCTCGGGTACCTCGCGGACGAACACACCCGGTTCTGTCTCCTCACTCTCCGCCAGGACCGCCTTGCCGGCATCCTCGTCACGCTCGAAGGCGTCCCACTCGACGACACACTGGAACATCCCGATACACGTATCTCGGTCGAACTCGACGCGCATACCGTTCTTTGGGCGGCTACGCTCAAAGCCGTGTCGGGGTCGGTTGGTCCCCATCACTCGTCGTCGGAGTCGTCCCCCGACTGCTGTTGCTCGCCGTCTGCGGCGTCGAGCACGCGCTCGTCGACCTGTGTTCTGGTCGCCGCGAGCGACCCGCCGTTGTCGACGGTGACGTGGTCGCGTTCGAGCGGTTCGAACTCCGCCCGGAGTCGCTCGTACACCGCGAGGTCGGCGTCGCTCGGGTCGTCGGTCCGCTCGCGGATGCGCTCGCGGACCACCGCTCGCGGGCAGGTGACGTGGACGAGCGTGACGCGTGCCCCGGTTTTCCTCGCCACCTCCGCCGCCAGGTCGCGCTCCCAGCACTCGGTGAACGTCGCGTCGACGACAACGTCCTCGCCTGCCGCGAGGTCCGCGCGCGCCCGGTCAAGCAGTTCCTCGTACGTGCGGCGGGTCTCCTCCGCGGTGTAGGTCGGCTCGTCGAACAGGTCCTTTCGCACCTCGTCGTTGCGATAGCGCCGTGCGTCGAGTCGCTTCGCCGTGTACGCCGAGACGGTCGACTTGCCGACACCCGGGAGCCCGCAGTGTACCACGAACAGCGGTCCTGCCACAGTTCGGTCTCGGGGAGACAGTACATATGTCGACCGATTCGTCACCGTCTGCGACCCCGAGGTCTGTGCATCCTGTTCCTGCTGTCCCGTGCTCGTCGACCCGCGGTCTGTGGCGACGACCGACGCGACTGTCAGTATCCCACCCCGGCGATAGATTCAAGTTCGTACAGGTCCTGGTAACGTTCACCATGTGTCATGGACATGTGCCACGAGACTGGTCCGAGGACGAACAGACGAGCGCAGACGACAGTGACCCGGCGTTTCTGAACGAGGAGTCGAGTGTGGAGAGCGAACTCGTGACGGACGGCGGCGACGAGGAAGACGACGAGTAACCTGTAGACCGGTTGGCAGTCGCTGTCCGCTGCGTGTCGTCGGAACCCCCGACTTTTTTTGACCCGATATCTCGTAGCGACAGCACTGTCTGGTCGTCCCGCGAGCGGCCACACCGACCCTGTCGGGTGTGTGTGGACCGTCAGCCCGTGGACTGTCCGGCCACCGCCACACCGCGAGGGCGTCGGCACTCACGCCGAGAGCAGGTGACCTGCACCCGAAGTCGAGTCATTCAAACCCGCGGGACCCGACCGTTCACAGACGTGTCTCGTCGTGAACTGTTCGGGTCGCTGTGCGGGATGGTGTTTCTTGCCAACCTCGCCAGGGTGGTGTTCGCACCGCTCATCCAGCCAGCAGCGGCCGAGTTCGGTGTCCGGACGGCGACGCTCGGTGTGGTCACGAGCGCTGCGTGGCTCGGCAGCGCCGCGCCCCGACTGCCGACGGGCTATCTCCTCACCCGGGTCCGCCGGCACACGGTCATCGCCGGGACCGGCGGGTTGCTGGTCGTCACCGCGACGTTCACCGGTTTCTCGACGTCGCCGGCACATCTCGTCGTCGGCGCGTTCCTGATGGGGCTCTCCAGCGGGGTCTACTTTATCGCGGCGAATCCGCTGGTGAGCGAACTGTTCCCGGAACGGGTCGGACAGGCTATCGGCGTCCACGGCACGGCCAGTCAGGTCGCCGCCGTCGGCGCGCCGGTTGGACTGAGTGCTGTCCTGTTCGTCGGCAACTGGCGACACAGCTTCTTTCTCATCGCGGCCATCGCGGCGGTGACGACCGTGGTGATGGTCGTCGCCAGCAGGCGGACTGACCTGCCCGATGCCGGCCGCGAGGACCGGAGTCTGCTCGCGGCGGCACGGGCACAGTGGCGGGTCGTCGTCACCGGTATCGCCTTTGTCGGTTCGGCCGGCTTTCTCTGGAACGCGCTGTTTAATCTCTACGGCGACTACCTCGAACTCGCGAAGGGGGTCGACCCCGAGACGGGCCGGATACTGCTCTCGCTGATGTTCGCCGCTGGGTTGCCGGCCTTTCTGCTGACCGGTATCGTCGCGGACCGGGTGCCGAACGTGCCGCTGTTACTCGCCGTCGTCACCGGGTTCGCGCTGTCCGTGCTCGCGCTCACGATGGTCGAGGGGGTCCTCGCCATCGGCGCGGTCAGTCTACTGGTCGGCTACGCGATTCACTCGCTGTTCCCGGTTGTCGACACGTACACGCTATCCGCACTGCCCGACCGTCACCGGGCGAGCGCCTACGCGGCGTTCTCCGCGTCGATGATGACCGTCCAGGCGCTCGGGTCCGGCAGTGTCGGCCTGGCCGTCTCGCGTGGACCCGGCTACACGGCCGTCTTTCGCGGACTCGCTCTCGTCCTGTTCGTCGTCGTCGCCGCGATGGCGTGGCTGTACCGCGCCGACCTGCTCCCCTCGGGCGGTGTCCCCGGTGAGACACCCGCGG
>CAYZGA010000014.1:0-26863 GCA_964477945.1 uncultured Halobacteriales archaeon | reverse complement strand
TCGCCACAGCGACACTCACCGACATTTTTTCGCGCCGATGCACCCCGAGAGACGGAACTGTCCACTCCGGGGGCGTGACCACCGGAACGGTTCGGAGACTCCCGTCGGTACTAGTAATCCCGGCCAGGCGCGACTGGTCTCCGCGACGTGACAGAGCGCGTCGAACGCCTCCCCGGGAACATACTCGTCGATCGCCAGCGTCTCGGGGAAGTTAGGCTCCATCGCAACCACGCGCAGGCCGTGTTCGCGGACGAGATACCGGACGAGGCGGTGTTTCAGCCGGAAGAACTCCCGCGTCCCGTGGGTCGCCTCGCCGAGTCCAACAACGAGAGCATCACCGAACACCGCGTCCAGTCCGTCGGGGTCGAGAACGGACGCGAGTGGGTCTGTCGTGGCGAGCGGGACCGCGTGTGCCGAGAGCGCGTCGGTCGGCACCGATACGGTGTCGGCCATACACCCGTGGTCACGGCCGGAGCACAGTAGCCGTTTCCGCTCAGTCGGCGCGCGGGCCGTGCGGGCGTCAGGTCGCCCCGTCGAGCGGGTCGACGAGTTCGGGCGCGTCGTTTGCGGGGTCGTTGACCGCCCGCGAGACGGGGTAGGCCTCCATCTCGGCGGCCGGGTACGGCTCCAGCAACTCCCGGGCGTCACCGGGGTCTGCGGTGAGCCACTCCCGTTCCCGTCCGGGCGGGAGAATAACGGCCATCCGGTGGTGGAGGTCACCGACCACGGCGTTTGGCTCGGTGGTGGCGATGGCGAACGTCTCGACGACGTCGGGTTCGTCGTCGTCCGGTCCCGTTCCGTCACCGAACGCCGACAGACCGGTCTGTGTCGTCTCCGGTCGCCACTGGCTCCACAGTCCCGCCATCACGAACGGTCGGTCGTCGGTCAGTCGGACCCGGTAAGGCTGGCTGGTGTCGCCCTCGTCGACCCACTCGTAGAACCCGTCGGCGGGAACGAGACACCGACCGGCCGCGAGTTCGCCGCCAGTCCCCTCGAAGGCGTCACGGAACGTCGGTTTCTCGTGGAGTGTCTCGCTCCGGGCGTTTATCTGCCCGTCGCGGTCGTCCGCCCACGACGGCACCAGCCCCCACTCCATCCGGGTGAGCGTCTCGTCGTCTCTGTCCGCGATGACCGGCAGCGACTGACCGGGTGCGGCGTTGTACCGCGGTTCGTACGTCGACGCGCTCACGTCGAACCGCTCCGCTATCTCGTCGGGTGAGGCGAACAGACTGTACCGACCACACATACACCACCCTTCGGCCCGACGCGTGTAAGCGTGTCCCTCGGGAGCCCGTACCGACTCGGCGGGAATCCAACCGGACTGGCGACCAATTCCCGCCGTTCGATTCCCGCCACACGGGTCGCCCGGGAACGGTGTCTGCCCGCGTTCGCGGCGAGTCGCCGCCCCGTCGACCGATTGTTTAAATTCGATGACGACCTACAAGGTAGCGATGACCGGCGGGCCAGTCTTCGAGATTCCAGTCAGACCCGAGCGGACGTTCCCGTTCCGGGGTGGCGTCGAGTACGAGGGGTCGACGACGTTCGTGCTGTCTCCCTCGACCGGCCCCGGTCGGTCGCTCGGTGGGCTGGTCGAGACCGTTCTCGACGACGGTCCCTACCGGTACGGTGACTTTCTGAGTCTGCCGATGCCGCTGTACCTGGTCAAAGACGAGGGTACCGGCGACGTGTTCCGGGTGTCGGTCCGGGACGGCACGGTCCAGTTGCACGTGCTCCCGGCGACCGGCCGCGAGGGGTTGCGCGCGATGTACGACCGTCTCCTCGCGCGGACCGACACGGACTGGACCGTCGAGTGTCGGACCGATTAGAGCCGCTCGATGGGGTCCTCAGAGTCCGGGCCGCTCACGTACGCCGCCACCCGTACACCGACGAGACTGGCGACGATACTCGCGAGGATGAGTCCGGTGAGATGTGTCCCGGCGGTGACGGAGAACCCCTCCATCTCCCAGGAGCCGACCGCAACCGCAGGCACCCGGAGCGGCGGGGCCGCGTCCGAGACACGCAACACGTAGGCGGTAAAGCCCCGGACGGCGAGTCCGACGGCCAGCGCCACGAACGGAAAGTTGACGTAGGCCGGTCCGAGTTCCTCGTCGCCGAGGTAGCCGTCGAGCAGGCGACCGCTGCTGGCCATCAGTGCCGCGCCGGTGAGCCACGGAACCGCGTCGTGGACGAACTGCACCAGCAACACGGGACCGCCGACACCTGTCGCCTCCAGCGAGGAGACACCGAGTACGCCCAGAAAGCCGCCGACGGCCACCAGTCCGGCGGCGACCACGTAGGTCACCAGCGAGACCTGACCGCCGTACAGTGCCCGCCGGACGTCACGCGAGAACCCGGTGACGACGGCGTCGATCCGCAGCGCCTTCGAGAGCACGAGCAGACCGAACACGGCCGCGATGGCCCCGATTGCGGCCGTGACACTCTCCGAGAGTGCGAGCAGCGCCGGAAAGGCGAGCAACGCCAGTCCCACCGGGACCAGCACGCTCCTGCGGAGCTGTTCGTCACCGAGAAACTGCTTGAGCAGGTAGTACGTGGACTCGATGTCGCGGGCCTGTCTGACGACCACGCGGTCGACGGCATCCACCGTGAGACGGCTCTCAACGACCGGGAGCAGTTGCTCGTCCTCGGCACTGTCGACCACGACCACCGCCGCGTCGAACTCGCCCGTGTCGACCAACCCGTCGAGTTGCCGGGCGACGTCGCGGTCTCCCCCGAACTGCTCGGACCGGGAGAGCACCGCCACGGTGGCACCGTCGAGTTCGCGCGCGACCCGCAACCCCTCGAGGATGCAGTTGACACGACTGTCCTCGGGGTCGGCGATACCGACGTTGGTCACTAACCGCTCGACTGCCGCTGCACCCACCACCGGCGGTTCCACCGGGAGTCGGCCCCGCGTCAGGCAGACGACCAGTGTACTCACGTCTACACAGAGGAAACGGTCCCTCAAAAATCCAGTTGCCGTCGACTCTCGTCACCCCCCGGCAGGCACCCGCACACGGGTCCGTGCGTGGTGCGAGACCGGTCCCCCGCTCGCGCGGTCCTGACGGTCACGCGCGTCCGGCGGCGGCAATCCCGACCAGTCGGTCGTGGGCCTTTCGACACCACCAGTCCGGTCGCACCGTCGGTCCAGCGGTCGCCTCACCGCCGGCCGACGCAACAGGTGGACCCCGGCGATGGTGACGCGGGCGCCGGCGAGGGCATGAGCGCGCCGCCGAGGCTCCCAGCGGCGACAGGTGCGAGCGTCGCCGAGCACCGGAGGCACGTCGCAGCCCCGACCGGCCCGTCACGACCGACCGCCGCGACTGTCGTCGTCCACCGCGTCATCCCCCGTAGTTTGCGGTGCCGTCTCTCGGGTCGACGACCCACGCCGGCCCGGACTCGGGCAGTGTCTCCTCGGGCGGTATCTCCACCCCCGGCGGGATGCTGTCCTCCTCGCAGACCAGCGTCTCGCCGGGAACCTCCTGCTGGATGGTCGCGATGACCTGCTGTGTGGGTCTCCCGCTGATATGTCTTGCCTGTCGGCCGGGGCGATGCTCCCCAGTCCCAACGGATAAGTGCCGAGTGTCCCCTATGTCGGGTAGTGACCCGCCGAGAGGGCAACTGAGCACCGATGGACAGTATCCACCGACTGCGGCGCAAACTGGCCGCCTACAACGAGGAGGACGAACTCTACCTCCTGTTCGGCATCGTCACGGCGCTGGCCGGGTGGGTGGTCCCGATTCTCAGTGTCGTCGCCGTCGGCTGTGGCTACCGGCTGTTCACCGGGGACCGCCACCGTCTCGCCGGTACTGCAATCGGCGTGCTGGGTGGGCTCGCCCTGCTTCGACTGCTGTTGATGATGGCTGCTGTTATCTGACTGAACTGCCGACTCGCACTGTTGCCGGTCGTCTCACACCGGACTGACTCGCCCTGTGGGTTACACACGGCGCGGGTTGCTCTCTGGAGTCGCACCGAACGGCGGCGGGGTGCCGACGGCGAAGCGCTTACACCCGGGTCGGTCCTACTGGGTGTATGAGCGACCCGGCAATCACACTCTACCGGTTGCAGGCGTGCCCGTTCTGCGAGCGCGTCGTCAGGAAACTCGACGAGTACGGACTCGAGTACCGCTCTCGCTTCGTCGAACCGTTGCACTCGAAGCGGGACGCGGTCAAGCGCGAGAGCGGCGTCCGCACGGTACCGGTCATCGTCGACGAGCACACGGGCGTGACGATGGCAGAGAGCGCACAGATCGTCTCATACCTCGACGGAACGTACGGCGAGGGGGGGCAACTCGCCGAGGCGGCGCCGGCAGGGGGGTCGTAGATGGACCTGGGGTTCGACGTGGTCGAACTGGAGCAACCCGACCACCCGACCGAAGGTGAGCAGGCACCAGATTTCGCGCGACCACTCGTCAACGAGGAGTACTGGGAGGACACCGCGCTGTCGACCCTCGACCCGCCGGTCTGTCTGGTCTGTCACCCGATGGACGGCTCGTTCCCGGCGGGCTACATCTGGTCGGAACTCCGCGACCGCGGGTTCGACAGGTTCGACGCGACGGTGGTCGGTCTCTCCGTCTCCACGCCGTACGCACACAAGCGGTTCATCGAGGACCAGAGCCTCGGCGACACGGGGTTTCGGTTCTTCTCCGACCCGGGAAACGACATCGCCCGGGAGTACGGTGTCGCCCACGACCTCGGGGGGATGACGGGCGTGACCGAACCCCGGCCCGCGACGTTCGTTCTCGACGGTGACCTGCGGGTCGAGTACGCCTGGGCGGCCCGCGAGTGGCCCGAGTTCCCCGAGTACGACGCACTCGAGGCGGCTGTCGCCGACGCTGTCGAGAGCGACTGATGTCCGGTATCGAGCGTGCGGTCGCGGCAGTCCGGCGCGGTGACCTCGTGGTCTACCCCACGGAGACGGTGTACGGACTGGGTGCGGACGCGCTCGACCCGGCGGCTGTCGACCGGGTGTTCGAGGCGAAGGGCCGACCCACGGAGAACCCTGTCTCGATGGCCGTGCCGGACGTCGAGACCGCGTGTGAGTACACGCGCCCGACCGACCGGGAACGGGCGTTCGCCGAGCGGTTCCTCCCCGGACCGGTGACGGTGGTGCTCGAACGCGGTGCCGCCGTTCCGGACCGCCTGACCGCCGGCCGCGACCGGGTCGGCGTGCGCGTGCCGGCACACGAGACTGCACGCACACTCGCACGCGAGACACCCGTGACGGCCACGAGCGCGAACGAGAGCGGTCGGCCGTCCGCCCGCCGGGTCGACGACCTCCACGAGGGCGTTCGTGCGGCCGCCGCCGTCGTCGTGGACGGCGGCGAGACACCCGGCGGCGGGTCGACCGTGGTCGATGTCGAGGCCGAAACAGTCCACCGCCGCGGTCCGCTCGCCAACCAGATAGAGACCTGGCTGGCGAAACACTGAGTCTCTCGCGGTCCCGTGGGTGCTGTCGGTGTGGCCTCCAAGAGACACCTCAGTCGGACCGGCAGAGCGCGGCGACCTCGTGCAGACTATCCACCTCGTAGGTCGGTTCGGTCGGCAGTGGCCGCCCGGCGTTGTGTGGTCGGCGGAGAAAGGCGACGTCGAGACCGGCCCGGCGGGCGGCGAGAACGTCACTCTCGCTGTCACCGACGTACAGCGGGTGCTCGATACCGAGGTCGGCCGCCGCGGCGTCGAGGTACGTCGGTGCGGGTTTCTTGCGGTCGAGACTGTCGAGGGTGGGCGCACGCGCCTGCACCGTTCCGAACAGGTCGCGCAGGCCGTGCTCCGCGAGGACGAACTCGACGATGCGGCGCTGGTTGTTGCTCACCACCCCGCGGGGTACGTCGAGCGACCGGAGCGCGTCGACGTCGTCGTACGGGTCCTTCTGTCCGGCACGGGTCGCGGCGTGGAGAATCTCCTCGACGGCGTCGTCACGACACCGCCACAGTGCCCTGGCGTCGACACCGTGGCGGTCCGCGAGTGCCCGCACCTCCGCCGGGTCCGCACCGACACCGAGCGCGTCCAGTGACGCCGATGCCGGGTCGATACCGAGCTCCCGAAAACACGGCTCACCGCGACGGCGCAGTCCGGCGAGCACGGAGTCGAGTTCCAGCAACCCGACGAGAACGCCGTCGTGGTCGAGCAGGAGACCGTCGTAGCTCATCACCTACAGCGGCCCACCGAGTTCGTCGTCCGGGTCGCCGGTCTCCTCGTCGGTCTCGAACGCGTCCGGCGGGCGACCCGCCTCGTCCACGACGTCGTCGGTGACCACGAGCGGGCAGTCGACACGGAGCGCGATTGCGATACCGTCAGAGGGACGGGCGTCGAAGACGGCCCGCTTGCGCTCGCCACCGTTGTACTGCTCGGTGTCGATCTTCGCGTAGAAGGTGCCGTCCGCGAGGTCGTCGACACGGACGCGGTCGATGGCCGCACCGAACTCCGCGACCATCTCGACGAACAGGTCGTGGGTCAGCGGGCGCTCGAACGGTTCGCCCTCCAGGGCGAGTTGCATCGACTGCGCCTGGTCGGGACTGACGAAAATCGGGATGAGCTCCTCCCGGACGCGGAGCAGAACGACCGGCGCGCCCGGCCCCTCGTCACTGACGCCGACTCCGACCCCCTCAACGGTGGCCTCGTGTTCCATAGCCCGCTTACGTGTGCGGGGGTAAAAAACAGTCCGCTCGTGACAGCTCCGGGGTCGCCCCGTCTCACACCTCGAGGAGGTCGTCGACCGCTGCGCGGGCGGCGAGCGCGGCATCTCTGGCTACCGTATCGGCGTCTCCGGGCGCGTTGAGGTAGATATCGACCGACAGGCGACCCGACTCGAACGACACCGCGATGTCGAGGTCACCGATGTCACTCCGTGCGTACCGCGAGAGGATAACGTCCTCGGCGGCATCGACTGCCGTCTCGACGACCACCTGGTCGTCGGGTAACTCCGCTGTCACGCGCCGCCGGGACCGCCACCGAGCGCACCACCGGGACCGCCACCGAGCATCTGCTGGAGTTCCTGCTGGAGCTCCTCGAACTGCTGCTGGACGCGCTCTTCCTGCTTCTCCAGGGTCTCGACGCGCACCTCTAGGCTGTCGACCTTCTCCTCCAAGTTCTCCCGGGCGCTCTCGTACTCGGTTTCGACGAGCAACTCGCCGAGCTGCTGGTACATCTGCGCTCCGTCGTCGATGTCGTCGAGTTCCTCGAGCGCCGTCTTCGACTCGGTGAGCTCTGTCTCTGCCTCCTGTTTCTGTGCGGCGACCTGCTGTGCCGTCTCCTGAAGGTCCTGCAACTCCTCGACTTTCTCCTGTGCCTCCGGCGGAAGATTACCCTGCATACCTCTTATCTCGGGGCGTGGCCTGTTAAAGCCACGCTTTCGACCCTGCTGGGTCGACCCGGACGGGCACCGCCAGCGAACGTCAGGTGGTACCGTGTTCGACTGACTGTCCGACGTCACCGGCCCGCTCCGCAACGTCGACGAGCGAGAGCCAGGTGTTCAGCGCCGCCCGCAGCGCGACCAGGTCTGTTGCCTCGACGACCAGCGTCATCTCTGCTCCGGACCGCCGGAAATGCGTCTCACTGCGGTCGTCGTCGATATCACCAATCTCGGGCGCGACGGCCCGCTCGATGCGGCGAGCGTGGGCCGGGGACCGGTAGGTGACAGACAGGTGGAGTTCGTGACCCACGACGCTACTCGACGTCGACCGTCTTCACGTCGCGACTGCGCTCTTTGAGCAGCACCCGGTGCCCGCAGTACGGGCAGCGAACGCCGCCGTACTCGTCGAGTCCGACGTCACGCTTGCAGCGCGAGCACTTGTAACTCATTCCTCGTCCTCCCCCAGCGCGGCGCGGATAGACCGGTTGACGGTCTTTCCGGCGGGGGTCTCCGGCTTGTACGCGCCGCCGGTGAACTTCTCGCCGGTCTCCTCGTTGACCCAGATGCCGGTCCCGACTCGCGTGACACTGTCACCGTCGACGGTCGCGGAGCGCATCTCCCGCTCGATCTGGGCGACACGACGACGGGCGACCCGCCCGTAGCGTGCGCCGAACCGGCCAGCACTCCCGACCTTGTTTTCGCTGTCGCTCATGATACTACAGTATCGGCAGACTGGACTCATAAACCCTGCGAGTTTCCTCCCCGGCCGAATCGTCCCGTCCACGACCGGAGGTTCTTGTACCGGAACGGGTCCACGATGTCTGTGTCCTGACGAGTGACCGCGGGTGGTTCTGCCGTCGTGTGACACGGCCACCCGCAGGCGGAGACACGTGTCACCTGCTCGCCCGTTTCGTTTGGCCGTCCAGAGCACGGGTCACGCCAGGTCGGCCTCCGCGAGTGCCTCGTTGAGGTCTGCACGGACCCGCTCGCCGAGGTCACGCTCGCCGGCGGTCGTCACCACCCGGTTCTCCTGTACACTCGACCCGTCGCGGACGAGCAAACGGACGTTCCCGTTCGTGTCGGCGCGGGTCGCCTTCGCGCGCACGCCCGTCCGGGACCCCGACCCGCCGGCGTCGATTGGACCCGGGACAATCTTCTTGACGTGCGGGTGGCCGGCAACCACCTTCAGGGCCTCCCTGCCGGTCCGCCCACCGACGAGTGTCGAGTGCGTGCCGCCCAGTTTCTCGCCGACCGACGCCTCGACCACCTCGAGTGCGGGTTCGTCGTGCCGGTCCCGGACGCGTTCGACCGGATTGTCACCGTCGATGCGGTACAGCGGGTAGCGGAGTTCCGCCCGGACTGCCCGCAACACCGCCCGGTCGCCGGTCGCGTACACCTCCTCGGGGCGCTTCCGGCGCACCTCGTCTGCGATCTGCCCGGCAAAGGAGCGCAGTTCCGACCGGACGCGTTCGCCGTCGGTCTCGGGTGTGGTGGTCACCGTCCGCCGGCCGACGACCTCGCCGTCGTCGAGCACCGCGACCGTCGCCCGGGTTCGGTCGAGGTCCAGCACCACCACGTCGGCGTTTGCCGTGCGACAGACGAGACAGTAGTCTCCCGGCCTGTCCAGCGGCGACGCACACCGACAGCACTGCATACACATACTACGGCCCGGAGTGCCGATAAGGACGGCGGTTCACAGTGCGTCGGGGTCTGTTTTCAGGTACTCTCGGAGCAGGACCGTCGCGTAGGAGCCACGCGGGAGACGAAAGTCGAAGGTGAGCGGGTCCCGCGAGACATCGAGGTCAGTCCGGACGAGAATCGCACGTCTCGTGCCCGTCGAGTCGAACGCACCCGGCAGGTCGAACGCGGCCGGTTCCAGCCCCACCGCATCGCAGACCGCACGCTCTATCTCGCCGGGTTCACCGTCGGCGAACGTCGTCCCGGTGCCCACCAGCGGCGCGGTGACGAACGCCCGGTCGCGCTCGCAGTGCCGTGTCACCGCGTCGACGCGTTCCCCGGTCACCCGCTGTGTCCGGTCCTGGTCCGGGAGCGCCAGCCCCTCGGGCGCGTCGCTGTCGGCGAAACAGACGATATCGCCCGCGACCGGCCGGTCGAACGGGAGACCGCGGTCGAGTCGCGCCGAGAGCATCCGGTTGAACAGGTACGACTGGGCGGCGTTGACGAACAGTCGCTGGAGGTTCTCCGGTGTGGTCTCCAGCGCCGCACGAAAGTCGGCCGGGTCGTCACCGCCCTCGACGAGTCGGTGCAACATCGCCCGCTCGTAGCCCAGGTGACCCGGAAACCGGTCGAGCGCGGCCTGCCAGTCCCGGGTCTCATCGACGAACGCCCGCGCCTCCTGTGTCCGCCCTGGCTCTCGCTCCGACGGGTTGCCGACGTAGGTCAGCACGGCCGTCTCCCAGTCCTCTTGGACCACTGCGAGTCCGACCTCGTGGGTGACCGGCCGTCTGCTCCCGAACCGCTGCTGACCAAAGTAGTTCGGCACGCCGACCGCACCCTCGGTCGCGCCGGCGAACTCGCGGAGCTGTTCGGTGATCTCGTCGACCGTGTCCCGCTCGGGGTCGCGGACCCGCAGCTCGAACGCGTTGCCCGCCAGGTCGCCAAACAGGATTGGGCGGCCGGCCCGGCCCACCAACTCCCACTCGGCGCGCGGCAGTTCGGGCAACTCCGACGGGTCGACCCCGTCGACGGAGAACAGCTGTGTCGTGACCGCGTGTTTGTCCTTCGTGCCGGCCCAGCTCACCCGCTCGCGGGAGATACCGAGCCGACCCGCGAGGCGGTCGGCAAAGGCGTTTGTCTCCCAGTTCCTGAGCGTGACACGGACGAGCAGGTGCGGGTACGCCGCCGGGTCGGCGTCGAGCGGTTCGGTCTCGAAGGCCTCGAGTTCGCGCACCCGGAAGTCACCGGGTTCCGCCCGGAGACGACCACCGGTGCCGTCGGCGTCGCTGACGTAGCGTTCGATACCGACCGCACGCTCGACGGACTGTGCAGTGCGCACTACCGGTGGCTGTGGTCGCTGCGTGTATACGACTGTCGTCCGGGCGGTCACCGGTGGGTGTCCGCCCCGGGCGGTCGTGCTGCGAGAACGGTGGCGTCGTCGCCGAAACGGTGTCCTTAACACTGTAACGGCAGTTTCATGTGTATGAGCAACGACCCGGAGGGCGAGGTCGACGAACCCGAGGAGACGCCGGAGGAAGCCGAGGAGTCGACGGCGGAGGACGAAGCGGCAGAGACCGAGGGATTCGAGTACGGTGACTTTGTTCGCCTCGAGTACGTGGCCAGAACCGCCGACGAGGGTCACCTCGTGGACACGACCGACGGCGAACTCGCCGAGGAGGAGGGTATCGACGAGGGCGAGCGGGACTTCGGCCCGCGCACTATCGTGCTCGGCGAGGGACACATCTTCGACCCTGTCGAGGAGACTCTCGTGGGTAGTACCGTCGGTGACACCGGGACCGCGACCGTCCTCCCGGAGGAGGGGTTCGGCGAGTACGACGACGAGGAGGTGCGCACGGTGAGTGCGGAGAAGATACCAGAGGACGACCGGTACCCCGGTAATCAGGTCCGTATCGACGGCGACACCGGGTTCATCGAGACTATCATCGGCGGACGGGCGCGGGTCGATTTCAACCACCCACTCGCGGGTGACACGCTGGAGTACGAGTGGGAGATTGTCGGTACTGTCGACGACCGCGAGGAGCGCGCCCGGGAACTGCTCCAGACGTTCCTCGATATCGACCTCGATGTCCACTTCGAGACCGACACCCTCGAGGAGGAACAGGTCGTCGAAACCGACGACGAGGACGGCCCGACCCACGAGACTGTCGAGGTCGAGAAGGAGTCGTTGTACATCGACGCCACACCGGAGTTGACAATGAACCAGCAGTGGATGATGGGCAAACAGCAGATGGGACAGCAGATCATCAACCTGCTCGATATCGACCGCATCGTCGTTCAGGAGGTCATCGAGGGCGGCGGGTTCCCCGGCATGATGGGTGGCATGGGCGGAATGGGCGGCGGCGGTGAGGGTCTCGAAGAAGCCCTCGAAGAGGCTGATATCGACGCCGACGACCTCGCCGAGGAACTGTAATCTGCTTCTCTCGGTCTGTCTGTTCCACGTACCCGGGCGGTATGGACTACCGAGCGCACGGACGGGTCGAGAGGACCCGACACGCAAGCGGTGAGACGACTCGCGAGTGGAGACACCCCCGCGAGGGGAGCCGAAACCGACACCTGCGGAGCCCCGCAAGGTGGTGTATGCGAGCAATCGAGGTGACCGCCTACGGTGACAGCGATGTCGTGGAGCGCACAGAGCGTGAGCAACCGGAACCGGGACCGGGCGAGGTACGCATCGCGGTGGAGGCGGCCGGTATCAACTTCGCCGATATCATGCAGCGGCGTGGTCACTACCACGGCGGGCCGGAACCGCCGTTCGTGCCAGGGATGGAGGTGGCGGGTGTCGTCGACGCGGTCGGTGAGGGGGTCCCACGCGAGGTGGGCGAGCACGTCGTGACGATGGTCGACGGGGGCGGGTACGCGGAGTACGCTATCGCGGACGCGGCAGGGCTACTCCCGGTACCGGACGGGCTGTCGATGACGGAGGCGGCGGGGTTCCCGGTGCAGTTTCTCACGGCACAGAACTGTCTCCACGGCTGGGGCGGACTGGAGGAAGGCGAGACGGTGCTGATTCACGCGGCGGCCGGCGGGGTGGGGACCGCGGCGGTCCAACTCGCCCGCGAGGCCGGCGCGGAGATATTCGGGACGGCCTCGACCGAGGAGAAACTCCGGCGGGCCGCCAACCTCGGCTGTGACCACCCCATCAACTACGAGGCGGAGGACTTTGTCGCGGCCGTCGAGGCGGAGACAGACCACGGGGTCGACCTCGTGCTCGACGGTGTCGGCGGCGAGACGACCGCCCGCTCGCTCGACGCGCTCTCCTACTTCGGCCGACTGGTCGTGTACGGCGCGGCCTCCGGCAGTCCCGGCCGACTCCGGACCGACAACGTCCTGTTCGGGAACTACCGTGTCGTCGGCTACCACCTCGGGCGCGCGCTCCAGTTGCGCCCGATGGAGGTGCTGAGCGCGGTGCCGGAGCTCTCGGAGTTGCTGGCGTCGGGCGACCTGGCGGTGCAGTTCGACCGCGCGTTCGACCTCGCCGACGCAGCCGCGGCCCACGAGTACATCGAGAGCCGACAGTCCATCGGCAAGGTGGTCATCACGCCCTGAGTGCGCCGCGGGCGACAGAGTCAAACGGGTGTCGGCTGAACACGACGTATGGAGAGGTTCGACGGGGTACGCACCCGGTCGGTCGAGTACGAACCGACCGGCGTGAAGCCGTTGCTCGTGGCGATGAAGGACCGCTCGGAGCTCATCGTCGACCTGGCGTACTCGGCACTGCTTCACGACAGCGACCCCATCGCCGAGGAGGTGCTCACCCTGGAGGCCGAGATGGACGTTCTCCAGTTACAGACCCGGATGAACATGCTGATGGCCGCACGAGGAACGCGGGACGCGGAGCAACTCGCGCCCGTGCTCGGGATGGTCGGTGGCGTCGAGAAGGTGAGCGACGCCGCCGGCGACATCGCACAGGTCGTTCTCGCCGAGGACGACCTCCCGGGGGCCATCCGGGCGGCGTTGCCCGACGCCGTCGAGGTACTCGCCCGGGCCGAACTCGACGCCGGGTCGGCCTACGCCGGCCGAACGCTGCTCGATATCGACCTCGAGACCGAGACCGGCGTCCGTGTCATCGCCATCCGGCGCGGCGGTGAGTGGGTGCTCGACCCGGACCGGAACACCCGACTCGAACCAGACGACGTAGTGTTGCTCCGGGGCCCGGAACACACGTTGAGCGAGGTCTACGAGACGACGGCCGGCGAGCGCTACGAGCGGCCGGCGGAACCGGCGACACAGATTGCCGACCTGACCCGTGCCGTCGACACTATCGTGTTGATGAAAGACGTCAGCGAACTCGCGGTCGACCTGGCGTACGCGAGTGTCCTGTTCGACGACGAGGAACTCGCCGGCGAGGTGCTGGCCCTGGAGGTGGAGGTGGACTCCCTGCAGTCGCGACTGGAGGCCTGGACATTGCAGGCGGCCGCCGAGGTGGACGACCCCGTCGCACTTCGGGGGTTTCTCCACCTCGCGAACAGTGCCGAACTCGTGAGCGACGCCGCCCTCGAGATGACCGAGGGTATCCTGCGCGACATCGACACCCACCCGGTTATCGCGCAGTCGGTCCGCGAGAGCGAGAGTGCGGTCCGGCGGGTCCCCGTCGGACAGGGTGGTGCGCTCGACGGGGCGACGGTGGGTGACCTGCTCGCGCGTCACTCCGGTGTCTCGCCGGTCGCTATCCACCGGACCGACGACGAGTGGGTGTTCTACCCCGGGGACGGCGACCGACTGGAGACCGGTGACGTGCTCATCATCCGGGGGACGTGGCCGGCGACCGAGGACGTGCTGGCCGACGCCGGGCACGAGGGGGGGTGAGGCGGAAGTTTTACACGTTGTTCGGCCGAGATGTCAGTATGGCAGAGACAGTGCTCCTGGTGGGTGGCGGGGGTCGCGAGCACGCCATCGCGCGGGCCCTGAGCGGGTCGTCGGCCACGCTGTACGCCTGTGCGGGCAACCGGAACCCGGGTATCGCACGACTCGCGACGGACTTTGAGGCGCTGGCGACGACAAACCCGACCGCGGTGTGCTCGTACGCCCGCGAGATAGGGGCGACACTCGCCGTCGTCGGCCCGGAGGCACCGCTGGCGGCCGGTGTCGCCGACGCACTCGACGATGCGGGGGTCTACGCGTTCGGCCCACAGCAGGCCGAGGCCCGCATCGAGACCGACAAGGCGTTCCAGCGCCGGTTCATGGACGAGCACTCGATCCCCGGCTGTCCGGCATTCGAGACCTTCGACAGCACCGACCGGGCCTGCGAGTACATCGACAGCCACGACGGTGACCTCGCGGTCAAGCCGGCCGGACTGACCGGCGGCAAGGGTGTCAAAGTAATCGGCGACCAGGTGACCGCCGCGGAGGCAAAGACGTACATCCGCGAGTCGGGGTACGACCGACTGGTACTCGAGGAACGACTCGTCGGCGAGGAGTTCACCGTCCAGGCGTTCGTCGCGAACGGCGATCTCCGGGTCACCCCGGCCGTACAGGACCACAAGCGCGCCTACGAGGGCGACGAGGGGCCGAACACCGGCGGGATGGGTTCTTACAGCGACACCGGACTCGCCCTGCCCTTTCTGAGCCGCGACGACTACCTCGCCGCGGTCGACATCATGCAGGCGACTGTCGACGCGCTGGACGGGTACAAGGGCATCCTCTACGGGCAGTTCATGCTGACCGCCGACGGGGTGCGGGTCGTGGAGTTCAACGCCCGGTTCGGCGACCCGGAAGCGATGAACACGCTGCCGGTGCTCGGTACCGACCTGCTCGACGTGCTGGTGGCCGCCCGCGAGAACGATTCGCTCCCACAACTGACACTCGAACCGCGGGCGACCGTCTGCAAGTACGCCGTCCCCGCAGGGTACCCGACCGACCCCGAGGGGGGGACGAAGATTGCCATCGACGAGGAGCGCGCCGGCGACGCCCTGCTGTACTACGCGAGCGTCGACGAGCGCGAGGACGGCATCTACACCACCACCTCCCGCTCCTTCGCGGTGGTCGGGGTGGCCGACTCCATCGCCGCCGCCGAGACGGTCGCACAGGAGGCACTCGACGCCACGGACGACACCGGACTGCGCGCGCGCAGCGACATCGGCAAGCCACGCGTCGTGCAGGAGCGCATCGACCACGTGGCCGACCTGCGCGACCGGTGACTCTGTGACCGCTCTGTTCGTCGGTTTTCTCTCCTCCCGTCTCTGTCCCGTTCCCCCTGCTGCGGTCACTGCGCGGTGACCCAGTCGGCGATGTCGGTCACGACAGCGCTGTCGACGGGGTTCTGGAGCCCGTACTCGGTGCGGATCGAGGGACCCTCGCCGAACTGGAACAGGTGGTTCAGCCCCTCGTACCGCTCGAATGAGGTCCCGGCTCTGCCGTCGAGCTCCGACCGCCACAGCTGGAAGTCGTCCTCGACGGTGACCTGATAGTCACGGTCACCCTGCAGAAAGAGCAGGGGGGTGTCGACAGCCCCCGCAGTCGCGATCTGGTCGTACTCGTCGACGCTGTCCCACAGCGCACCGGGGTAGCCGAGCACGATATCCGCGGGCTGGTAGTCGCCGTTTCTGATGCGGTCGATCCGGTCGGACCACTGCTCGAACGCCGACTGCATCTTGTCCCACCGGAACTCGCCGACGGTCGCGAGGTGTTCGAACTGGTCGACGAAGATCTCGTGAAACGAGCGTGCCGGCGCGGCCATCGGAATCCCGCCGGCGAGGTTGCCGTCGCGCTGTGCGATGCGTGGCACGGCCATCCCGCCGAGACTCAGCCCCGCGACGAACACCCGGTCGGGGTCGACACCGTCGGACCCGCGCAGGCGCTCGATGGCGAGCAACGCATCGTCGACCGAGACCGCGTCGAGCGTGTACTCGTCACGGTCGATGGAGTTCGGACAGGCGTGTGTCCGGCGGTCGTAGCGCAGTGTCGCGACCCCCTCGGTCGCGAGTCCCTCGGCGATGTCCTTGAACGGTTTCGCGCCGATGCTCGTCAGGTCCATGTCGGCCGCCCCGGCCGGGTCGCTCCCGTGGACGAGCACCACACCGGGAACCCCACTATCGCCGGCTGGACTCCCGTTCGGGACGGTCACCGCCCCATCGAGGCGACACGACCCGGGCGCGAGTAGCACGTCCCGCGTCTCGAACGCCCCCGGGTCGACGTAGTCCGGACGCTCGTACTCGTCGTTGATGACGACACTGTGGTAGACGAATCCCTCGCCGACGACCACCCGCAGGACGTGCTCGCTCCGCTCGAATCCGAGTGTCACGTCCGCCGCGTCGAACCCACCCTGGACAGTCTCGTCAATCTCGACTGTCTCCTCGAACGAACCGGCGACGTTGGTCATCCCGAGCCAGAGCGCCTCCAGTTCGCCCGCCGAGGTAAAGTCGCTCGCCTCCTCGCTGAACCGCTGGTAGCCCCGGTCGAACTGCCCGGTCGACATATCCTCGACGAGCATCTCCGCCGACTCGACCATCGACTCCGGGCTGTTGTCGGTCCCGTTGTCGTCACCACCGTTGTCGGTCCCGTTGTCGTCACCGCCGTTGTCCGTCTCGTTCCCGTCGTCGGTGCTGTTTCCGTTATCGTCGCCGTCGCCGCCGAGACACCCTGCCAGGGCGGCGAGTGTTCCACCGGCAACTGTGAGGAGGGCCTGTCGCCGCGTGTGCATACCACTGGCTTGCACGGCGGGCGTACAAGCGACTGTCGGTGTGTCTCTGACACCGAACCCGACCGAGCGGCTGAAACTGCCGTCTGTGCTGTTCCCCGCTGTCCGGTTGAGCACGGGGCGTGTCGAGCGCAGGGCGAGTCTGTCACCGGGTGGCCGCGACCACGTTCAGGTTCTCGTCGACGTCCAGCCGGAGGCTGTCACCGTCGACGACGAACTCGAAGGTGGCGCGAAACGGGTCTCGTGAGTGGACGGTCTCGTCGTACTCGTTGAGGACCCAGTCGAGACGGTGTGCGGAGACCGGTGCGACCGGGTTGAGACCGTGCTCGAACAGGAAGGTCAGGAGTTCCGGTGAGGGGAGCGTTCCCCACGCGGCGGCACAGCCAACCGAGTAGATGCAGTTCGTGCAGGTCGCACTGAGTCGGGCCGCGTACCGCGTGCCACAGGCGGGACACGGGCCGTCGGCGTCGTCGTGGTCCGCACAGACGTGGAGCTCCGGTTCGACGGTTGCCGCACAGCGCGGACAGAGCTCGTTCGCCACCGCGAGCAGTTCGAGATTCGTCCACAGAAACGCCGCCTGGAGAATCTCCGACGGACTCCGGTTGTTCAGCCCCGCCGGCGGGAACGGGAGTCGACCGAGATAACCCTCGGGGGCCTCCTGCGGACCGCCGATCCGCCCCCAGGACTGCTCCCACCGCCGCTCGCACCCCGGACAGAGTATCTCGATACTGCCGCCCTCCCACTGGACCTCCAGCGCCCGCTCGCAGGTCACACAGCGGTCCTCGACGGCCGTCCGTCCGAGCGCCGGGTCGTCGGTGACAGCCCCCGAGAGGATGGCCTCGACCACCCGCCGTCCCGGCCGGGCGAGCGCGTACCCGGTCTCGAGTTTCCGGACGAAGTGGCCAAGCAGTTTGTCGAGATGGTAGTTGAACTGTGCGGAGTCCGAGACGTCGAGCCGGTCGTACAGCTCCGAGAACGCGAGTGGTTCGTCCGCGTCGCCGAGTGCGCGGAGAATCCCGACCCGTATCTCGTTGCCGAGCGTCGCGAACGCCTCGTCCGGGGAGAGCCGTGTCGCCTCCTCTCGCTGTGTCATACCCCATCATCGACCCACGGCAACTAAACCTCACGCCCGCTTGGTGCCCCGACTGCGAGACCGACCCCGACTGTCGACCCGGCCTCTGTGCCACAGTCCGTGTCATCGCTCGCCTCGCAGTCGGCCCCGGACTCGCGGGTGGCCTCGCCCGAACCAGTCCGGCGGCCGCCTTGCTCCATCTGCTCGGCCTCCGCGCGGTCCAGCAACGCCCACACGGACTGTGACCGGTCGGAGCGCTACAGGAACTTCCTCGGGGAGTCTCGGTGTCTTTCTCGGCTGGGCGTGGCGAGTGTCCCGACACGGGGTCACCAACCGTGGCCGTCGGTGCAAGATTATACCGCCGGACCACGGTGGTACGGTATGCAGCGTCAGTCAGCGGACCCCCGCGAGCAGGTCGCCCTGTCACCGGAGCCGTCGGTCCCGTTTCTCGAACTCTCCCCGGACGAGCGGCGGGACCTGTTTGTTTCGCTGCCAGAGTCCAGTCGGGAGTCGCTGGTCGCGGACATGAGTCGCTCGGAGCTGTCGACGTTCGTCCACCGACTCGACCCGGACGAGGCGGCGGATGTCCTCGGGTACGCCGAGGAGACGGTCCGCGAGGAGTTGCTCGCCGCGCTGGACGCCGACCGGCGGGATGCCGTCGAGTTTCTGCTGTCGTTCGACCCGGATAGCGCGGCCGGGTTGATGGATACCGACTACGTCACGGTCGACGCCGACCGGACGTTCGCGGCGGTGACAGACCGCGTGCGTCGGTTCGAGGAGCGAACCGGACGGTTCCCGACGATTCTGGTCACAGCCGGTGGCGGACTCCTCGGTGAACTCCCGGGCACGGCGCTCTCGGTGGCCGACCGGGAGACGGAGACGATTACCGACTACGTCGAGGAGACCCCGCAGGTCGGGTACAACCGGGACGAGGCGGCGGTACTCGAGGTGTTTCGGGCGAACCGTGGTCGTACCGTGGTGGTGCTCGACGAGGACGAGACTGTGCTCGGGGTTGTCCGTGCCGACGACCTGCTGGCGCAGGTCGAGGAGCGTGCCGGGGAGCAACTCTACGAGTTCACCGGGGTCGACGATGCCGAGAGCGTGCTCGACGGTCCGGTCACGAAGGTGCGCCGCCGGTACCGGTGGCTGATACTCAACCTCGGCACGGCCTTTCTGGCGGCGGCCGTCGTCGGACTGTTCGAGTCCACCATCGCCACCGTCGCTATCCTCGCCGCCTACATGCCCGTCGTCGCCGGGATGGGCGGCAACGCGGGAACCCAGTCGATGGCGGTTACCGTCCGGGGTATCTCGCTCGGACAGGTCTCGCTCGCCACCGGCCGGCGGGTCGTCCGCAACGAGGTGGTCACCGGTGCGGTGAGCGGACTCCTCGTCGGGGCACTCGTCGCGGTCATCGCCGTCGCGTTCTCTCTCGGCGCGTTCGGTCTCCGACTCGGGGCCGTCATCGGGGTCTCGGTGGTCGTGAACCTCGTCATCGCGGGCTTTTTCGGTGCGACGACGCCGCTGGTGCTCGACCGTCTCGGCTACGACCCCGCCACCTCGGCGACCATCTTCATCACCACCGCGACGGACGTGCTCGGGTTCGTTGTCTTTCTGGGACTGGCACAGCTCGTCTTGCTGTGAGTGCGGGCCATCAGTCCGGCGACCACTCGCAGGCCGCACCGGCGGTCAGGTCCCGCTCGTCGACGTAGGCCGACAGGCAGGCGTAGTTGCAGAAGTAGGTCGGTGACCCGCACTCGCTGGTGCAGTCGCGCACGCAGACCGGGTCGTGGTCGAAGATCCGCGAGTCACAGTACGCACACAGTTCGTCAGCGCCGGGTGTCTCGACAGTGGTCGACATACCTCCCCCGACGGGACGGCAGGACAACTACGTTTCGTCGACGCGCGACCGGCAGACCCGACAGGCAGACCGGGTCGGCGGGACCGACCGCGCAGGTTTATATACGAGCGCGGGACCAGCGCCCCTATGACAGAACAGAGGTCGATTCGCCGTCGGACCGCGCTGCGAGCGCTCGGAACAGTCGCCACGACGCTCGTGGGCGCATCGGGTGTCGGCGTGGCCGCGGGTGCCGACGGAACAGCGGAGGTCCCGACTGCCGGTGACGAGAGTACGACCCCCGGAGAGCAACCGGCGAAACGGCACCCCGAGGAGAACCCGGACCCCCGCGAGACAGGCCCGGAGTCGGGGCTGACCGGCATCTACGGGGGGACCGTCGACCGGGTGGTCGGTGGCGAGCACGTGGTCGTGCTCATCGAGACGGACGAGGAGACGATCGGACAGGAGATCGTTCCGGCGGCGGAGTTCCCCTCGCTGGCGGCGCGTGACTCGGTCATCGTCTGGATGCTGTTCGGGACCCTGGTGTACCTCCGGCCTGTCTGACCAGCCCGGACCTGTGTGCTGTCGCGGGGCTGTGCGCGATACCCCGACGGGACCACGTGCAGGGTCCGGGGAGTGACTCACACGCTGTCTGCAATCGGTGTCAGCGGGTGGTCACGCGACCTGCCCGGAACCACCGTATCGTTCCGGTGTCGGTCGATTTCGGGGATTCACACGGCGCCTTAGCAAACAACTTAATCGGCTGGAACCCCAACTGTTGTGTATGCGCGTTAGAGACTGGGACGATATTCTGCGAGACGTTGCGGAGAGTAACGCGGACCCGTCCGGGTGGCGTGCCGTTGGCGGGGACCGCCGCGGCGGTATCGGCGAGGACCTCTATCTCGCTCACCCGGGAGTTGGAACGTTCCAGCTAAAGACATACGCGAGAAACCCGTACCAGGTCGAGGGTGTCGGTACGCGGGTCGCCCGGCAGGTCGACGACGAACTCGACAGCCTGTTTCCGGGCGAGCGCGAGGAGACGAGCGGTCTCTTCGGCGTTCAGGAACCCGTCGAGGACGAGGAAACAGCAAGGGAGCAGGCCGAGCGTCTCGAGACTGTCGTCGAGACACACGCCGACGCGCCGACGACCCCTCGTGCGATGCTCGAGGACGTGATGGACGCGGTCGACAGTCCCGCCTACGGTCCGATGGAGTTCGACCAGTACGACCGCCCGGACCGGGTGGACGAACTCGCCGACACCTTCGAGGAGGCCGAACAGTTGCTCGACGCCGAGTTCGAGGATATCGTCGACGACGAGGTCCGGCGCGGGTTCTACTGATACTGTCGGCTGTAACTTCGTGGAACGGGCACCCCGGGGTGCCGAACTGTGCCATAGGCTTACAGCCGACAGTATGAGGTCCGGCCCGGTCGACCACGGCGCGCGGGACACGGGTCTGGTTCCGCGTGACACCGACGAGGTTGTCACATCCGGAACCCTTAGAAGGAGTCAGTCCGGACGGATTACTATGGGATTGTTTCGGTCGAACGAGGTCGTCGGCATCGCGGAGTCGGCCATCGAGTTCGCGCTGGCGGCGTCGGAGGAAGCACACCCCTACGAGTACATGGGGGTACTGCGCGGCGAGGAGGCCAGCGCGGTCGGTGTCGACGCGGACGGGACCATCCTGACGGAGGTGCTCGTCATCCCGGGGACGGAGTCCAGCCCCACGAGCGCGACGTTCAAGCCGACACAGGTACCGAACGACCTCAGCACCGCCGGGTCGGTCCACTCCCACCCCAACGGTGTACTGCGCCCGAGCGACGCCGACCTCGCGACGTTCAGCACGAACGAGGTCCACATCATCGTCGGTGCGCCGTACGGTCACGACGACTGGCAGGCCTTCGACAACGACGGCCAGCCGGTCGACCTTCCGGTCTACGAGACGACACCACCCGAGGAGGAGTTTTTCGATTTCACACAGGAGGACCTCGACGCGCGCGACGAGGCGGGCCGATGACGCGGGTCGTCGCACAGGGCACCTTCGACATCCTCCACCCCGGCCACGTCCACTACCTCCGCGAGGCGCGCGAGTTCGGCGATCACCTCGACGTCATCGTCGCCCGGTCGACGAACGTCACGCACAAGCAGTCACCCGTGATTCCCGGCCACCAGCGGGTCAGGATGGTCGAGGCGCTCGACCCCGTCGACGACGCCCGTCTCGGTCATCCCGAGGACATCTTCGTCCCCATCGAGGAACTCGACCCGGACGTCATCGTGCTCGGTCACGACCAGCACCACGACGAGAGCGGAATCGAGGCGGCGCTCGCGAGTCGCGGTATCGACTGCGCCGTGGAGCGGGCCTCGGGGCGTCCCCGCGAGTTCGACGACGAGTTGCTCTCGACGGGCCGCATCGTCGAGCGCGTGCTCTCCGAGCGAGGGTGACCGGTCCGCGCCGGTGACCGTCACAGACCCCCCGAGTGCCGGGCGGTCGGACCGCCGGGCGCGGGTCGGTTCACAGGTCGGGGGGGCCATCACGGGCGACGACGAGTTCGTAGGCCTCGATATCCTCGAACGCGGCAGCCTGCCCACCGACATCGACCCGTCCGTCGCCGGTATCGAGCGTGATGGCGGCCGTCTCGCCGCCGGTTCCCAGCACTCTGTCGACAATCTCGCCGGTCACGGTCCGGCGTTCGCCGGACTCGACGTCCCGGCCGTCGACAGCCGCGTAGAACGGACCCGGAGCGGAGCCGAGTTCCCTGACACAGCGGCGGACCGTCGCGTACCGGCGAGGGTAGGAGGCGTCGCTCCCGCGCTCGGCAACCGTCGCCGACGACGGCCAGACGACGGTGTTCAGAAAGCCCGAGACGAGAAAGCCGAGCTCCGACCGGTTGAAGATAACGGCGTACTGGTCACCGCCCGAGCGGAGCGCACGCCGCCCGGTGTACACCGAGTACGTCCCGTCGGCAACGGCGACCAGCGGCGTCGTGACGCCGCGCCGTGTCCGGGTGAGTGTCGCGACCCGCGAGTAGTCGTACTCCGACGGGTCGGGAACGTCCGCGGCCGGTGACAGGAGTAGCTCGATGGTGACACCGGCATCCGCCCGGTCGGCGAGGTCGTCCTCGAACCGGGCGAGCAGGTCCGGTGTCAGCGAGACGAGCAACTCGTACTCCGCCGACGAGATAACGTCACGAAAGTACCGGACGATGGTCCGTCGGGACCCGACCAGGGAGACAGCCTCGCTCTCCCGGGACGGCGCGGTGTAGGTCTGTTCGAGTCCGGTGACGAGCTCGTCCAACGCGGTCTGGACGCCGTCGAACGACTCCGACGGGTCGACCGCGAGCACCTCCATCGGTCGCGAGTCGCGCAACTCGACGAACCCGTGGTCGGCGAGACTCCGCACCGTATCGTACACCCGTGGCTGTGGAATCTCCGTCTCGTCGGCGATCTCGCCGGCGGTGAGTCGGCCGTGTTCCAGTACGGCGAGGTAGGCGGCGACCTCGTACTCGCCAAAGTCGAACTGGTCGGCCAGCACCCGGAAGCGGTCGGGCAGGTCACCGGTCATAGCGAGTCGAACTCGACTGCGGTCTTGATTGTCCGGTCGTCTGTTTCGAACGCCTCCCTGAAAGAGCCGACATCGACGACGCGGCTGACGTACGAGTCGACGAACCACTCCGGAAACGCCGCGACGCGGTCGACCGCCGCCCGGAAGTGACGCGGCCCGGAGTTGACGCTGCCGACCAGCGCTCTGTTGGACAGCACGAGCTGCCTGTGAAACTGGCCACCGTCGATCTCGAAGGTCCAGGCGTCGGGCAGACCCAGCAGCGCGGCCACACCGTTCGGCGCGAGCGCCTCGACACTCTCGACGGCGTGTTTCGCGTACCCGGTCGCCTCACAGACCAGGTCGACCGGTTCGTGTGCCTCGGGCACGGTCGGGACCGGCGTCTCCCGGGAGTCGACGTAGGTCGCGCCGAGTCCCTCGATGATGTCGATACTCGGGTGCGGGCGGTCGGTGCGGCCGAGACCGTAGACCTCGAACTCGCCGGTCAGCATCGCGACCGTCAGCAGACCGAGCGACCCGTTGCCGAGTACCAGAGCGGTCTCGGGCTCCCAGGCAAACGACGACCGGGAGGCGCGTGCCTGTTCCAGTGCCTTCTCGGAGATACTCACCGGTTCGACCAGAAAGCCCCGCGGTGCGAGCGCCTCCGGGAGCGCAACGAGCCACCGGGCCGGACTGGTGAAGTACTCGCTCATGAACCCGTGAGCGCCGTCGATGCCGCGCTCGACGGTGGCCCCTGGCGGTGCCATGTCCGCCTCGCCGCGCTCGAAGTACTCGTTGGACCCGCCGGGCGGCGGCCGGCGGACCGTCGGTGTCACCACGTCCCCGCGCTCGAAGCGTGTCCCGTTTGACTCCTCGACGACGCCAACGGCCTCGTGTCCGAGCACGAGGACGTCCTCGCCCGGCGGGGTGCTCCCGTGACCGCCCGCGATGACCTCGTGGTCGGTTCCGTCGACGCCGACCCGGAGTGTCCGCACCAGCGCCTCGCCCGGTCCCGCTTCGGGCCGCGGCACCTCGAGGAGACGCGGTCCGGACCCGCCCGGTTCGACACCGATTGCTCTCATGTGTCCGCTTGCGGACCGGCTGAAAAGTATTCATCGATTCCCGAGTAAATCCACTCGCTTAAGTCTGCGGACCGGCGTGATGGTGTATGAGCAGAGAGTACCGGTCGTTGCCGGACCCCAACGCCAAGTACACCAGGCGTGACCTCTCCGGGGAGACGATGGGGCTCGACGCCGGTCGCGGGTCCCGCGACGTCGAGATAACCGATGTCCGGACGGCGATGGTCGACGGAACATTCCCGTGGACGCTCGTCCGGGTGTACACAGACGCGGGTGTCGTCGGAACCGGCGAGGCCTACTGGGGGGCGGGTGTGCCCGAACTCGTCGAGCGGATGACCCCGTTTCTCGTCGGCGAGAACCCGCTCGACATCGACCGGCTGTACGAGCATCTCGTCCAGAAGATGTCCGGCGAAGGCTCGATCGAGGGGACGGTCGTCACGGCCATCTCCGGCGTCGAGATTGCGCTCCACGACCTGGCGGGCAAACTCCTCGGCGTGCCGGCCTACCAGCTCCTGGGTGGCAAGTACCGCGACTCGGTCCGGGTCTACTGTGACTGTCACACCGAGGCCGAGGCCGACCCCGAGGCGTGTGCCGACGAGGCCGAACGGGTCGTGACAGAACTGGGGTACGACGCCCTGAAGTTCGACCTCGACGTGCCCTCCGAGCACGTGCGAGACCGGGCCAACCGCCACCTCCGCGCGCCGGAGGTCCGCGAGATGGTCGACATCGTCGAGCGGGTAACAGAACGGGTCGGTGACCGTGCCGACGTGGCTTTCGACTGTCACTGGTCGTTTGCCACCAACTCCGTCGAGCGACTCGCGGACGCGCTCGAACCGTACGATGTCTGGTGGCTGGAGGACCCGGTTCCGCCCGAGAACCTCGAGGCCAAAGAACGCGTGACCCAGTCGACGACGACACCCATCGCGTCCGGCGAGAACCGGTACCGGGTGAGCGAGCACCGCCGCCTCGTCGACGGCACCGTCGACATCGTCGCGCCGGACCTCCCGAAGGTCGGCGGGATGCGCGAGACGCGCAAGATTGCGGACCTCGCCCACCAAGAGTACGTTCCCGTGGCGATGCACAACGTCGCCTCGCCGGTCGGGACGATAGCGGGCGCACAGCTCGGCGCGGCCATCCCGAACCTGCTTGCCCTCGAGTACCACTCCTACGAGCTGGGCTGGTGGGGCGACCTCGTCGAGGAGTCGGTCATCGAGAACGGCTCCATCGAGATTCCCGAGCAGCCGGGGCTGGGGCTGACCCTCGATACCGACGTGCTGGCCGACCACCTCGTCGACGGGGAGACGCTGTTCCGATGACACTGGTGACCTTCGGGGAGACGATGTTGCGCCTGTCGCCGTCGGGGGGTGACCGTCTCTCCCGGGTCGACCAGCTGGACGTGCACGTCGGCGGCGCGGAGAGCAACGTCGCCGTCGCGGCGTCCGCGCTCGGACTCGACACCACGTGGCTATCGGCGCTCCCGGAGACGCCACTCGGCGAGCGTGTCGCCCACGCGCTCCGCGGCGAAGGTGTCACCCCGCGGGTCAGGTGGACCACAGAGGGCCGTGTCGGCACCTACTACTTCGAACCCGGGGGTCGCCCCCGCGGTGGCACTGTCCACTACGACCGGGCCGGCACCCCTATCCGGGACGTGACACCGGCGACCCTGCCGACGGAGCCACTCGCGGGGGCGACGTGTTTCTACACCTCCGGTATCACCCCCGCGCTGTCCGACCGACTCGCGAGCACGACCCGGGAACTGCTGGGCCGGGCCGGCGAGGTGGGCGTCCGGACGGCACTCGATGTCAACTACCGGTCGAAGCTCTGGACACCGGCCGAGGCACGCGAGGAGCTGACAGCGCTGTTCCCGGCTGTCGACGTGCTCTTCGTCGCGAGGAGTGACGCCCGGCAGGTACTCGACTGCGCGGGCGACGCCGAGGCGATCGCCCGTGCCCTCGCCGAGCGCCACGGGTTCGAGACGGTCGTCGTGACCCGCGGCGCGGACGGTGCGCTCGCGCTCCGGGACACCGTCCACGAGCAACCCGCCTTCGAGACCGACACCGTCGACCCGGTCGGCTCCGGTGACGCCCTCGTCGGGGGCTATCTCGCCAGCCGACTCCGTGACGGGACGGTCCCGGAGGCGCTCGAACAGGGTGCGGCCACGGCCGCACTCAAGCGCACTATCCCCGGTGATATGGCCGTCGTCTCCCCCGCAGAGGTCGAGCGCGTGCGTGCCGGCGACGACGACATCGCACGCTGACCGCGTGGGCGCTCGCGTCACCCCACCTGATTCAGCGAGGGAGTCCCGTCGTTGACGGCGCTCGCGCCGTCTGCCCGTGGCGTCTCCGATGCCACGCTGTTCACGGCGGGCGTGAATCGCGTCATCGTCTCACCATCTCACAGATATTTGATTATTACATCCATATGGGAAGATAACTCAAGCGCCGAAATCAACACGGGAACAGCTTGGGGACCTCCCCGCCAACACGCACCGGTTGGTGCTCACAGTACCGCTGCCCCTGAAACATGGGATGTGATGATGGCGCGACACAATCCAACCCCCTGCGGCAGTTGAGCCTGTCCACCGTGGTCGTTCGAAAATCTTCGATTTTCGTGATGAACGTTGGACACCGTCCAACGAACCTGCGAGCGGGCGATGCC
>CAYZGA010000013.1:0-27312 GCA_964477945.1 uncultured Halobacteriales archaeon | reverse complement strand
GCACGACTACTTTACCTACGAGTACCTGCACTCCTCGGGTGACTACCGTGCCACATCCTCGGACTACGAGGACGTGAAAAAGAAGCTGATGCTCCAGCTCACGAACTTCGGGAAACCGACCGTCGCCGTGGCAGACGGCAACTACCGCAACCGGAACGAACTGCTGCTGGAACACCAGTACAACGGTGTCGCCATCGACATCGAGCAGGCAAAGGAGACGCTGGCCCGGGTGTTCGAGCTCTGGGGGCGGCCGGTCGCACTGCGGACAGTCGAGAAGCAGTACGACGAGCACGACCTGGAGGTGGCCCGCCGGCGTGACCGCGAACCCGACCCGACCGAGGTCGGACTGGAGATTCGCTACGACGGCACCGCGTTCACCGAGACGGAACTCGACTGGTCGGACGTGAAGCATCTCGCCGCGACCGACATCGACTACGACACCAAACCCGACGAGTGGCTGGCGTAGCGCCGACGGTCACGCTCTTTTTGAGTCGCGGTTCACACCGCGGGTCGGCGGCGGGCACAACGGTAAAGACCGCGGCCGCCGAGAGGTCGGTATGTTCGGGACGAGCGGTGTCCGCGGTCCGGTCGGCGAGGCGGTCACGGCAGACCTCGCGCTCGGTATCGGTCGGGCACTCGGTGTCGACAGTGACCGGGTGGTCGTGGGACGGGACGCCAGAGAGAGCGGTCGGGCGCTGACCGACGCGCTCGCAGCCGGGCTCTGCGAGTCGGGAACGGACGTGGTGGATATCGGGCTAGCGGCGACGCCGACACTCGCGCGGGCCGTCGCGTGGGAGGACGCCGACGCGGGCGTCGCAATAACGGCATCACACAACCCGCCTGCGGACAACGGTTTCAAACTCTGGCAGCCGAGCGGGCAGGCGTTCGACGCCGAGTTACGCGAGCGGGTCACCCGCCGGGTCGAGACCGACGAGACGGCGCTCGCCGACTGGGACGGGTTCGGCACGCGCACCGCGGGCGAGGCGACCGACCGCCACCGGGCGACACTCGTCGACGCGGTGTGTCTCGACCGGGGGCTGTCGGTGGTGGTGGATATCGGGAACGGGGTGGGGCAGGTCACCGCCGGTGCGCTGGACGAGCTCGGCTGTGCGGTGGAGACGCTGAACGCACAGCCCGACGGCTCGTTTCCGGGTCGGCCGAGCGAACCGACCGCCGACAACTGCGGGTCGCTGGCCGCGCTGGTGGCCGCCACTGACGCCGACCTCGGTATCGCACACGACGGCGACGCCGACCGGATGCGCGCGGTCGACGAGACCGGCGAGTTTCTCGGCGGCGACGTGTTGCTCGCGCTGTTCGGGCGCGCGGCCGCCGAGGCCGGCGAACAGGTCGCAGTGCCGGTCGACACGAGCCTCGCAGTCGAGGACCACCTCGTGGCCGCGGGCGTCGAGACCGTCCGGACGCCTGTCGGGGACGTGTACGTCGCGGCGGCGGCGAGTGAACCGGGTGTCGTCTTCGGCGGTGAACCGAGCGGGGCGTGGATATGGCCCGCGGCGACACTCTGCCCGGACGGACCGCTCGCGGCGTGCAGACTCGCCGCGCTCGCCGCCGAGCGGCCGCTGCGCGAGCGCGCCGCGGCCGTCGAGACCTATCCGCTCCGCCGGGCGAGCGTCGAGGTCACAGACAAACGGGAGACGATGGAGACCGTCCGCGAGCGTGCGGCGGAGTACGAGCAGGTCTCCAGGCTCGACGGTGTCCGGGTGGAGCTCGGTGACGCGTGGGTGCTGGTGCGCGCGAGCGGGACCGAACCCGTGGTGCGTATCACGGCAGAGGCACGCGACCCGGACCGTCTCGATACCGTCTTCGAGACTGCGCGTGCGCTCGTCCCCGAGTGAACAGGACCGGGACGGTCGGCAGATGTGGGCTATCCCCGCCGGGTCGACCGCGCCTGCCTGACGTCGGCACCGTCCCGTATCTTGTCTTCGCACTGTGGGCAGACCCTCGGTGCGTCGACTCCATTTGGTGTGAAAACACGGGCATAATCAGTCGTCACGAAGGCACCGCAGTTCTGACATTCCGGCATACGTTCTGTGCATTCGTCTGACCCATCTTAACTATTACTGGTACGGGCCAAATTCCCCGTTTTCTCGGAGAGAACAGAATAGCCGGGTCAGTCCATCGCCGTGGAGGTGACACCGTCGGAGTCGAGTTCGATGACGCCGTCGAAGCGGTCCCGGAACCCGTCGACGACGGACTCCTCGTGGACACCCCGGGCGAGGTGAAACAGCCCGACGGCGCCGTGGTCGTCGAGCAACGAGCGGAACCGACCGACGGCGTCGTGGGTCTGTTCCTCGTCGGCGTAGTAGATCATCTCGGTCAGCGAATCGACACTGATGCGTCGCTTGCCCGTGGTCTCCTCGAGGAACTGCTCGGTCTCGTCGACGATAGCGTCGAGGTCACCGGGTTGTGAGACGTAGCGGACGTCGTCGCTCTGCCGGCGCGTGTAGCCACGCTCGGCCGAGACCGCGTCCAGAATCGTCGCGCGCGAGGCGTCGACCCCGTAGTGGTCGAGTTTCTGCCCCACCTCGCGGGCGGTGGTCCGTGTCGAGACCACGAGCATCTGGTCGGTATCGGTTTTCAGAAACTGCGTGTCGATGCGGTCGGTCTCGCCGATACTCGGGTGCAGGAGGAGAATCGCCGTTCCGGCGGGAATCGTCTCGGGCGCGTTCTCGATAGCGAGGTCGTACTCGGTTGGCATAGTCGAAACCGTGGCCGGAGGCATCTTAAGTTTGGGCTTTCGACGGTGTCGCCCGAGACCACGGACTACTTTGCTCACGTCCGCGTAGCGGTACCGATGACAGACGCGGGCGTGGCCGACAGCGTCGATATCGGGGCACTCGACACGACCGTCCGCGCCGGTGAGACCGTCAGTATCACCGTCACTGCCGGTGAGGATGCCGGTGAACTGACAGTCGAACTCGTTGTCGACGGGACAACAGTCGATACTAGCACTCTCGACCCTGGCGAGGGAACAGCGTCGGTAGACCTCGGGTGGACGGTCCCCGCGAGCGCGGTCGGAACTGTCGAGGTGGGCGTCGAGACACCCGCGGGCGCCAGCACCGCATCCGTGACAGTCGAGGATGCGCCGGCGACGTTCGCGGTCGAACTCGACACCGTCCCCGAGCACGTCTCGGCGGGCAACACCGCGACAGTCGTCGCCGGCGTCGAGAACGAGGGGACACTCGCAGGCCGGGCGACAGTCAGGTTCCTCGTCGACGGCGACACCGAGGAGACACGGACACGCGAACTCGACGGGCAGACCGGCGACACCGTCGCCTTCGAGTACACCGTCTCGGCCGAGAACGCACTGGAGATGACATTCGGGGTCGAGACACCGGACGACAGCGCCGAGACGACCGTTCCGGTGGTCACCGGGAGTGTCACCCCGCTCCGGTCGCCCCGGAGCAAGAACGGGATGGGCGTGTTCGGCTGGCTCCTCCTCGCGGGGATGGCGGTTCTCATAGTGCCACTGCTGCCGGTGCTCGCGGTACTGAAACTCCTCGACGTGCTGTCCGGTGGAAACGACCGCGCGGGGTGACGCGCTCGCCGGAGACTCTTTGTACCAGGACGCGACCAGACCGGTCCGATGTGTGCACTCGGTGAGACCCGTGGGTGAGCGCGCACTTGCGGGGGTCCAGTGCGGCGACGACGTAGCGGTCTACCGCGCACAGTGGGCGGGTCGCGAGGAGTTGCTCGCGGCGGTGTTCGACAGCCGCGTCGAGACACTCGACGCACTCGCGGGTGCCGGGTGGGAGTACCGGGGGCGGTGTGACCCGGTCGCGTTCCCCCGGACCGTCGATGCGCTCGCAGTATCGGTCGTCTATCTCGTCTCGACCGGCGGCGTGCGGGTGTATCTGCCGGTCTGGCCCGGGTTCTCCCGGCCGACCGGTGCGGTGGCCGACGGCGTGCTCGTGCGCGTCGGGACACTCCGCGGGTGTCGCCGCCTGCGACGACTGGTCCGGTGTCTGAAAGGAGTGTACCGCGATGCGGTGGCACGAGGGGGTCTCGACACCCGGACCGCGCGCGAACTGCTCGCAGACACCCTCCGGAGCGACTGCGCGCCCGGACGGGTCCACACACCCGGAACGCCGCTGTAGCGAGAACACCCGACGGCAGCCAGCGGATGCGGTCCCCGGATGGTGCGACTTTAGTGGGTTCGCAGGTTACCGCGTCCCGTGACAGCGGAGTTGCTGACGGCGGTAGACCCCGGCCACGAGGAGGCACTCGAACTCGTCGAGACGGGCGTGGAGCGCGGGTGGCTGTGCACCCTGTTCGGTCGCTGCCGCGTCGAGTACGACGGTCGCGCGTCGAGTTCGCTCGCCGCCGGTGACAGGCTGGTCGTGCTCAAGCCCGACGGAACGGTGCTCGTTCACACCGACGAGGGCCAGCAGCCGGTCAACTGGCAACCCCCCGGCTGCACCCACGAGGCCGACATCGACGGGGACCGGTTCGTCGTCCGGAGCCACCGGAGCAGTCCGGCGGAGCAACTGCTCGTCTCCTTCGGGCGCGTGGCACACGCTGCAGCCTACGATGCTGTCGACGCAGCGGAACTCGCCCTGACCGGTACCGAATCCGACCTGCGCCAGCGCATCCTCGAGGAGCCGTCACTGCTGGAGCCGGGGTTCGAGCCGCGGGCGACCGAGCGGGAGACCCCCGCCGGCGCGGTGGACATCTACGGCGAGGACGAGGAGGGCAACGTCGTCGTCGTCGAACTCAAGCGCCGGCGGGTGGGTCCCGACGCGGTCAGCCAGCTCAACCGGTACGTCGCGGCGCTCGACCGTGACCTCCACGATGGCACCACCGTCCGGGGGGTTCTCGTCGCCCCGTCGGTCACCGACACCGCGAGGCGACTGCTCGACGAGCGCGGTCTGGCGTTCGTCTCACTCGCGCCCGACCTTGAGGGCTGACCGTGATGGCGGTCACTCGTCGTCTTCGACGTGTCCTTTCAGTTCTGCCAGCGTGTGTAACGCCTCCAGCGGGGTGGTCGTCGCGATATCGACCGCCCGGAGCTGGTCCGACAGGTCGGCGGTGTTGCCCGCGTCGACCCGGTCCGGGGTGTCGTCGACAGCCGGAGCGTCGGACTCGCCGGCGGCGGTGCTGTCCGTTCCGGACCCTGCCGTATCGTCGGTCCGGTCGAGGAGTGCCCGCGCGCGGCCGACGACAGCCCGGTCGACACCGGCGGTGGCGGCAACCTCGACACCGTAGGAGGCGTCGGCGGTGCCGCGTGCGACCTCGTGTTCGAAGCACACCCCGTCGTCGGTGCGCTCGGTCCGGAAGTAGAGGTTGTACGCGCCGGCGAGGTCCGCGGCGACCGCCGTCAGGTCGTGGTGGTGGGTCGCAAACAGCGTGAGCGCGCGGACCTCGTCGTGGAGGTGTTCGGTCACCGCCTGTGCGATGGCGAACCCGTCTGTGGTGCTGGTCCCCCGGCCCACCTCGTCCAGAAGCACCAGCGAGCGCTCGGTCGCCCCGTCGAGAATCGTCGCGAGTTCGCTCATCTCGACCATGAACGTCGAGCGTCCGCCCGCGATGTCGTCGCTCGCGCCGACCCGGGTGAACACGCGGTCGAACACCTGCAGGCGTGCCTCGGCCGCGGGCACGAAACTCCCGGCCTGTGCGAGGATGGCCGTCAGCGCCACCTGCCGCATGTAGGTCGACTTGCCGCTCATGTTCGGTCCCGTGAGCACGGCCAGTCGCTCGTCCCGGTCGAGGTGGGCGTCGTTCGGGACGAACGACTCCTCGGTGCGCTCGACCACGGGGTGACGGCCGTCCTCGATGTGGATACCGGCGCTCTCGCCGTTCGCGTCGGCACTAACACCGACCGTCGGGCGCGTGTAGTCGTGTTCGGCGGCGACTGTCGCGAACGAGACGAGCACGTCGAGTTCGGCCAGTGCGTCCGCGAGCGCCTGCACGCGCTCGGACTCGGCGGCGACACGGGAGCGCACCTCGCAGAACAGCTCGTACTCCAGGTCGTCGGCGCGCTGTTCGGCGCGGAGTATCTCGTCCTCGCGCTCTTTCAGCGCGGGCGTGTAGTAGCGCTCGGCGTTTTTCAGCGTCTGCCGGCGCTCGTAGTCGTCGGGCACCCGGTCGAGGTTCGCGTCGGTCACCTCGATGTAGTAGCCGTGCACCGAGTTGTGTCCCACCTTCAGCGAGTCGATGCCGGTCCGCTCGCGCTCGCGTGCCTCCAGGTCGTCGACCCAGTCTTTCCCCTCGCGTTCGGTGGCGCGCAGTCGGGCGAGTTTGTCGTCGTAACTCGGCTCGACGACACCACCCTCGGTGAGTTCCTGTGGCGGGTCGGGGACGATGGCGTCGTCGACGAGCGAGCGCACCGCGGGCAGCGGGTCGAGTGCGTCGCGCAGCGAGGCGAGTCTGTCGCAGCCAGTCCCGGCCAGTGCCTCGCGCAGGTCCGGCACGACGGCGAGGGTATCGGCCAGCGAGCGCAGGTCACGCGCGTTTGCCCGATTGCGGGCTACCCGCGAAATGAGCCGTTCGATGTCGTACACCGCCCGGAGACGGTCGTGGAGGCGCTCCCGAAGGCGGACCTGGTCCCGGAGTTCACCGACGGCGTCGTGGCGGGCCGCGATGCGGTCCTCGTCGAGCAACGGTCGCCGGAGCCAGTCGTCGAGGGTGCGCCGTCCGAGCGCCGATGCCGTCTCGTCGACCACCTCGACGAGCGTGCCGCCCTCCCGGCCGTGGACCGAGCGCGGGTCGAACAGCTCGAGACTCTCGATGGCGACGGCGTCGAGAAGCATGTACTCGTGGGGGTCGTACCGGGTGAGGTGGTTGATGTAGTCGAGACGCTCTGTTCCGCCGCGGGCGTACTCGGCGTACGAGAGCAGGGCACCGCAGGCCCGGAGTTCACTCGTGCCCGCGAGTAACCGGTCCGGGTCACCGACGTAGTCGGCCAGCTGCTCGCGGGCGGCGGCGAGTCCGGTCGTCGCGCGGTCGTCGGTCCGGACACAGCCGTCCGGGAGCACGTCGGGCGCGTCCGGGCCGAGAACCACCTCGGCCGGGTCGAACCGGGCGAGTTCGTCCGCGAGGTCAGCCTGCCGGTCGGTGCTCGTGGCGTAGAACTCCCCCGTCGAGACGTCGAGCACCGCGAGCCCGAACTGTCCGTCGGCGGCCACCGCGGCCACGTAGTTGTTGCGCTCGGTGTCGAGCAGTTCGTCCTCGGTGAGTGTCCCGGGGGTGACCACACGCGTCACCGCACGGTCGACGACACCGGTTGCCTCCTCGGGCTCCTGCACCTGGTCGGCAACGGCGACCCGGTAGCCCGCCTCCAGCAACCGGTCGATGTACGACTCGGCGCTGTCGACCGGGATACCGGCCATCGCGTAGGTGCCGGTCGAGTCCTCCCGCTGTGTGAGCGTTATCTCACAGCGCCGTGCCACCGTCTCCGCCGCCTCGCAGAACGCCTCGTAGAAATCACCCACCTGAAACAACACGAGCGCGTCGTCGTAGCGGTCACACAGTTCGAAGTACTGGGCCATCATCGGTGTGAGCTCCGCCCGACGCTCGTGCATCTTCTCGGGTGGGCCCAGCGCCGCGTCCATAGCTGTCTCCCGGCGACGGAGATAAAAATACCTTGCACTTTTGCCGGTGGGCGGTGAGCACACCACATGGACGGCGACCGCGAGCGGGCAAAGCAGCGGGCGGGCGAGAGCGCTGCCGACGAGGTCGAAGACGGGATGACCGTCGGACTCGGAACCGGGAGTACCGCGGCAGCGGCCATCCGGCACCTCGGGAGGCGGGTCGACGCCGGTCTCGACATCGAGGGGATCCCAACGTCCTATCAGTCTCGGGCGCTCGCACGCGAGGTCGGTATCCCGCTGACCGCACTCGACGTGTCGACGCCCGATATCGCGATCGACGGCGCAGACCAGGTGGCCGACGGCGACCTGATAAAGGGTGGCGGCGCGGCACACGCCCGCGAGAAGGTGGTCGACACGGCGGCCGACCGTCTGCTCGTCGTCGTCGACCCGACAAAGGAGACCGACCAGCTCGACGAGCCCGTTCCGGTGTCGGTGTTGCCCGACGCGCGGCCGACCGTCGCGCGTGCGGTATCGGCCCGCGGCGGCGAGCCGACACTCCGGGCAGCAGCACACAAGGACGGACCGGTCGTGACAGACGACGGTCACCTGGTGCTGGACTGTGCGTTCGGGGCCATCGACTCACCGGCCACCCTCGCCACGGCACTCGACGGGATTCCCGGTGTCGTGGCACACGGACTGTTCGTCGGTCTCGCCGACGCGGTCCACGTCGGACGCGCCGACGGGGTCGACATCCGGCAGATGTAGTTACCGTCGCAGAGCGGCGAGCGTCTCGGCGGCCTCGCGGGCCGCCTCCAGGTGTTCGCGTGCGCGTCGCGGGTCGTCGGTGGCCTCCGCGCGCCGACTGAACGTCGTCAGTGTCCGGACCAGCGAGGCCCGTGCCGTCTCGATGTCGGCACTCTCCTCCGTCTCGGCTGCCGTAGGTGACCCTGTCCGATTCGTGGCCTCGTCTCGTGTCCGGTCACCCGACCGGGGGCCGTCGGTCTCGCTCTGCCCTGTCTCGGTGCCCGCGGTGTCTGCCGCGCTTCTCTCCGCAGTGTCTGCCGCGTTTCTCTCCGCGGCGTCCGCCGCGCTTCTCTCCGCGGCGTCTGCCGCGCTATCCCCGAACACGACCCGCGTGTCCTCGTCCGGGGTGGCTACCTCGACGTCGGTGGCTCCGTCGTCGGTATCCCCGTCGGTCTGACCGTCGCGGTCGACGGGTTGCTCGCAGGTCGCACAGAACTCCTGTCCGTCGTACCGGAAGATGGGGTCGCCGCAGGTCGAGCAGTGTGCGTTTGTCATCGTCGCCCCCTGCAGGAGGAGTTCGCTCATCCGCTCTGCGGACTCGCGCTCTCGCTGGTCCTGTTCGTACCGCTCGCGGAGGCGCTCTCGCTCTGCCTCCCTGTCGAAGTCGCTCATGTACGAACGTGGGTCCCGTGGCCGAATATGCGTTGCGGGCCGTCCCGCGAGGCCGCCGACGCAACCGACCATCGACTCGACTGGGCCTGAGTTGGGCACCGAGCACCCGTCGAGCGTCGGGCGGTGTGTCCAGCCGTGCCTCGACCCGGAGAGAGGCGGCGTCGGGCGGTTACGGCTGTGGCCGCGGCTCCTGGCGCGGGATTACATAAGGCTTATCCCCGGCGTTCTACTCTCACAGTTTGATGAGCAACTGGCGAGAACAACTCGGAGGCGAAGAGGAGACGAAGGCCCTCGCCGACTGGGTGGTAGAGGCCTACCACTACCCAGTGCTGCTGGCTGTCGTGGTGTTCGCATTTTGGAACCGGTTCCGCAACTACTCGAATTTTACCAGTGACGGTGATGTTCTCTACAGTGGTAACGACCCCTGGTACCACGCGCGGTCGACGGAGTACGTGATACAGAACTTCCCGGAGACGATGCCGTTCGACCCGTGGACGAACTTTCCGTTTGGAACCGCGAGCAGTCAGTTCGGGACGCTCTTTGACCAGCTCATCGCGCTGGCTGCGCTCGTGGTCGGACTCGGTGACCCGAGCCAGTCCACCAGCCAGTTCGTGTTGCTGGTTGCGCCGGCGGTGTTCGGCGCGCTGGTCTGTCTCCCCTCGTACGTCGTCGGGAGACGCCTGGGTGGTCGGTTCGGTGGTATCGTCTCGGTGCTGTTCGTCGCGTTCGCGCCCGACAGCCTGCTGACAGAGAGTATCGCCGGCAACCCCGACCACCAGGTCGCCGAGGCGCTGTTCATGGCGTTCGCGGTGCTGGGGCTGATGGTCGCGCTCCGGGCCGCGGAGCGTGAGCTGCCGGTCCACGAGCTCCTGCTCGAACGGGACCTGGGTCTCATCCGCGAGACGCTGGGGTGGTCGTTGCTGGCGGGGGTGGCCCTCGGCGCGTACATGTGGGTCTGGCCGCCCGCCGTCTGGCTGTACGGTATCTTCGGTGTCTTCTTCGCCGTGCACATGAGCGCGGAGCACATCCGCGGCCGGAGCCCGGAGCACACGGCCTTTGTCGGGGTCATCACGTTCACCACCGCGGGGCTGCTCCAACTCGGAACGGTGCAGGTGGTCGGGCTGTCCGCGACGTCGCGGTCACTTCTGCAGCCGGGATTCGGGTTCGTCGCGGCGCTCGGGGTCGCCGCGCTGGCAGTGCTGTCACACGAGGTGTACAGGCGCGACATCTCGCCGCTCGCGTACCCGGCGAGCATCGGCGGGTCGGCGGTCGCGGTCGCCGTGCTGACCGCGCTCTTCTTGCCGGGTCTGTTCGCGTTTTTCGTCGACCAGTTCGAGCGCTCGTTCGGCGCGACACTGAACTGGCTCGACCCGGTGGTCTGGTTCAGCGACATCGGACTGGACCAGGGTGCGGCATCGACAATCGGCGAGGGAACACCCGGTGACCTCGACGACATCAGGAACTCCTACCAGTTCGCGACGTTCACCGCGCTGCTCGGCGGGATGATAATCGTCGCGCGGCAGGTGCTCGACGACCGGCCGAGAGGCGAGGAACTCCTGTTGGTGGTCGTGGCTATCTTCATGGTCACCGCCACCTTCACCCAGGTCCGGTTCAGTTACTACCTGACACTCGTTATCGGCGGACTGAACGCCGCACTGGTCGGGTACGTCGTGCAACTGGCCGGCACGCCCGACAGCGACGCGCTGCCCGAGACCTACCAGGTACTCACTATCGTCGTCATCATCTTCGTGATGTTCGTTCCGCTGCTGGGGGTACCGCTGGTCGGCGGCAACCAGACCGCGGTCGGCCTGGCGGACGACGCGAGCCAGCCCGGGAGTGTCACCGGCTGGGACGACAGCCTCGACTGGATGGCCAACAACACGCCCGAACCCGGAACCTACGACAACCCCGACGGCGAACCGCTGGAGTACTACGGTAACTACGACCGAACCGACGACTTCGAGTACCCGGACGGGAGTTACGGCGTGCTGTCGTGGTGGGACTACGGGCACTGGATAACCGGCGAGGGCGAGCGCGTGGCGAACGCGAACCCGTTCCAGCAGAACATCGACCCCGCCGCAAGGTTCCTGCTCGCACAGGAGGAAAGCGAGGCGCTCGATATCCTCGAACAGAACTTCAGTGACGGTGAGAACGCCACCACCCGGTACGTGATGGTCGACGCGCTGATGGCCGAAACCGACACCAGCGTCCGCGGGAAGTTCTTCGCACCGGCCGACTTCCACCCCGACTTCGAGCGGGGAGACTTCTACCGCATCATGACCACCGACACCAGTATCGCCGCCGTCTCGCAGAAACAGCCCTACTACGAGTCGATGCTGACCCGACTGTACCACTACCACGGGAGCGAACAGCGGCCCGAGCCGTTTGTCACGCGCTGGACCGGTGACGACAGTTCGCGGACCCCGGGCGGTGACAGCGTCGTCGGCGTGCCCGAGAACACCACGGAGACACCGATACTCGAGTTCTACGACAACGTGAGCGCCGCACAGGAGGCCGCCGCGAACGACCCGACCGCACAGGTCGGCGGTATCGGTGCCAACCCGGCAGAGCGGGTGCCCGCACTCGAACACTTCCGGCTGGTCTACAGCGACGAGGTGCCGGCGGTCCCGAACACCGGTGGTGACAACGGCGCACTCAGCGACGCGGTCGACCGCGGACTCAACACCGGGTCGGCGTTCGTCGACTTCCAGCGCAACTTCCCGCTGCTGAACAACGGGGTCAACACCACTGTCGGCGAGAACGCCTCGAACGCGGAGAAACTCGACTTCCTCTACGACACGACACCCTCGTTCACCAAGACCTTCGAGCGGGTTCCCGGTGCGACAATCGAGGGCTCGCTTCCGGAGAACGCCACCGACCACGAACTCCTGAACGTGACCGCCGGCGACGAGCTCTCGCTCAGCGTCCCGATCAACCCACAGAACGGCGAGAACTTCACCTACTCCCAGACGGTCACCCTCGACGAGAACCTCACGTTCGAGGCGACGGTCCCCTACTCGACGACGGGCTACGACGAGTGGGGCACCGACGAGGGGTACACCAACGTCAGTGCGCGGGCCTCGGGACCGTACACCATCGAGACGGCCCGCAGGTTCGACCAGAACAACAGCGAGTTCGTCTGGTTCGGTGCCGACGTCGACGTCACCGAGGGGCAGGTCATCGGCGAGGAAGAGCCCACCGTCACGGTCGAACTGGAGGAACGGACCCAGGACTTCAACATCGACCTCGGCGGTGGAGGATAATCGACGGGATGACCGACAGCGGGACGCGGACCGACGAGCAGGGAGAGCAGGCCCGCGAGGCGGCCTCACCCGACGACGAGACGGTCGAGTCGACCGGTGGGCTGGTGCCGGCCGCGCTCCGGAGCAGGCGGACCACTGTCGCGGTGTACCTGAAGGGGTTCGCCATGGGGAGTGCCGCGACTGTTCCGGGGGTTTCCGGCGGGACAATCGCGCTCATCACGGGTATCTACGACCGGTTCATCACCGGGTTGACCGCGCTCGACGGGACACTGCTCGTGCTCGCGACCCGTCTCCACCGGGCCGAAGGCCGCGACAGGTTCCGGGCGGCGGCCGCGGAGCGGAATCTCGGGTTCCTGCTCGTGCTCTTTCTCGGTCTCGCGAGCGCCGTACTCACACTCGCACGGGTCATCAGCACGACACTGGCCGTCGCGCCGGCCCCGACGTTCGCCTTCTTCGGGGGTCTCATCGCGGCGTCGGCGGTTGTGCTGTTCGACCGCCGGTGGCTGACCCGGCCCCGACACGGGGTCGCCGCCGTTGCCGGGTTCACCTTCGCGTTCGTCGTGGCCGGTGCCTCGGGGTCGGGGCTGTTCCCGGAGACGCTCCCGGTGATATTCCTCGCCGGGGTCATCGCCATCTCCGGGATGGTGTTGCCGGGGCTGTCGGGCTCGTTTCTCCTCCTGTTGCTCGGCCAGTACGAGTTTCTCACCGACGTTGCAGGTCGGTTGACCGACCACCTCGCGACGCTCGCGTCGGGGACCTGGCCGGAGAAGTTGGTCGCGGACGCGACGGTGGTCGTCACGTTCGGACTCGGGGCCGCGGTGGGCTTTTTCACCACCGCCCACGGGGTCCGTGCCGCGCTGGAGCGGTACCCCGGCGCGACGTTCGCGTTTCTGGTGAGTCTGATGGTCGGCGCACTGCGCTACCCGGTCATCCGCATCGGCGAGACAGCCAAGCCGGACCCGCTCTCGGCCGTCGTCGTCGCGCTCGCCGGTCTCGCCGGTGTGGCGCTCGTGCTCGTGTTCGAACAGTACACCGAGGACCTCGATTACGTGGCGGCATCACAGCGACCGAGCGGCGAGTGAGCGCCGGAACTACGGCCTGAATCCGGTCGGTGACGGGGAGAGGGGTCACCCGTCGGTTTCGAACTGGTGGCCACACTCGGGGCACCGGACCTCGTCGTGGCGCAGGGCGGCACTGTGCTCGCGCACCTCGCGCATCACCTCGGAGACCCGCTGTTCGGCGGCCAGTTCCTCCTCGACGGTGAGTTCGACGCCCTCGACCTCGAGCAGGAACTTCGCCACCTCGGTGGCCTCGTACATCACGTCGTCGAGTTCCTCGGCGGTAAAAAAGTCAGACATCGCCCCGTACAGAAAGGTCGCACCGGCGGTGCGGACCTTCTCCTCGAAGGAGGCGCGGGCCTGGTTGACAGCCTGCGGCGAGTAGGTGTCTGTCATGAACGGGACGAGGTGGGGGAGGTTCTCGCCGATTTTCGTCATCTCGACGCCGGTCTCTGTCCGGAAGTCGGCACAGAGGCGAGCAATCGCCCACTCGCGGGCGGTGATGTAGGTCCGCTCGCGAAGGAACTCGTTTGCCCGGTCGTAGCTCCCACCCTCTATCTTGGAGAACTTGTCGTAGGTGCGCACGTCCGCGGGGGGGTCTTCGGGTGCGTCGCCGGGTCCGGCACTGCCCTCTGGGCCATCGGTGGGGTCGTCAGCCATGCTGAATATGTGTGGTGTGCCGGGAAAAAGCGTGTCGGGGGCGTTTTGTGTCCCCGGGTCGAAGGCTCGGTATGGACGCTATCGTCACCGTCGACGGAAGCAACGGGACGGTAGCGACAGAGGGCCGGAACCTCCGACCTGTAACGGGCGACACACGCAGTCGGGCCACCCGACCCGGGGCACAGTACGATCCAGGCGCAGACAGCACCGGCAGACAACCGCCGAACGAGCGGGCCGCCCGACAGCACCGATGACGCGGACATACCCCGACGAACCGGTCGGCGGGTTCCCGACCCCGCCACGGACGGTCACCGACGACGAGAGTCACACCGTCAGGTTGCGCACGCTCTCCGACCGGGAGTCACTCGTCGAGATGTACTGCGAGTTCGACCCTGACGACCGGGCACAGGGCATCCCGCCGCTCGGTGAGTCCGCCATCCGGGACTGGCTCGACCGGGTCATCGACGGGGACACGGTGAACGTGGTCGCCCGTCACGACGGCGCGACAGTCGGCCACGCCACGCTCGTCGGCGAGACGGAGTACGAACTCGCTATCTTCGTGCTCCAGGCCTACCAGGGGTGTGGCATCGGAACAGAGCTCCTGCGGACGACACTCGGTGTCGCCGCCGAGCGCGGCATCGAGTACGTCTGGCTGTCTGTCGAGCGGTGGAACCGGCCCGCGATTGCGCTCTACAGCAAACTCGGGTTCGAACAGATCGACGAGGCCGCTGTCGAACTGGAGATGACGCTCTGGTTGCAGACCGGGGACTGATACTGTCGGCTGTAACTTCGTGAACCGCCTCGGGGTGCCGAACTGTGCCATGGGCTTACAGCCGACAGTACGACCGACCGGTCGGGCGTTCAGAACTCGATGCCGTCGATTATCTCGCGGAACCGGCTCTCGTCGACTGTGCTGGCGACCACCACCGTCGTCTCGTTCTCGGTGAACACGCCGACAGTCCCGTCCTGCCCGCTCAGGAGTCTGACCTCGCGGCCGTCGACGGTGACCGTCTCCGTCACGAACGTCGGAATCACCGAGAGGTCGACGACCCGGTCGACCTGTCCGACGAGGAGCGTGTCGTTGTTGTCTGTGTACGCGCCGGCGGCGACGGCGGTCTGTTCGATACCCGGCAGGTCGGTGAGCGCCGGTGCCTCGCCGGAGAGTGCGAGTCCGCGCTCGAAGGTCCACGCCTCCGCCGGGGTTGCCGTCTCGAACGGTGCCGCCGACGCGAACTCGCCGGGGGTCTCGCCGACTGCGGCGGTCAGACTCGCCACCTCGGTCGCCCCCGGCGGCTGGAACGTGCTATCCCCCGGCGAGACATCGAACCGTGTCTCCCGGACATCGACGGTGGTGGTCAGACCCGGCAGCGTGGTCTCCTGTCTGAGCACCACATCGGTCTCCGCGTCGACCCACAGGCGTGTCTCCCCCTCGATGTCTGGACTCGAAAGGAGCAACTCGTTTGCCTCCGTCCCGTCGACTGTCGTCGTACCGACGCGCTCGACGGTAACCTCCGGACGGTCGAACTCGCCCGCCAGCGACTCGTCGAGCCGCTCTCGCAGCTCCGTCCAGTTGTACGCACCGTACTCGCCCGGGGCGGGGAAAGTCCCGTTGAACTCGCCGAACTCGTCGGGTACGGGTAGAGTGCCGTTGAAGTCGCCGAACACACCCGGACCAGGTGAGTCCTGCCCGCCGGTCGCCGGGAGGATACCACCGAGGTCCGGGCCGGTCTCCCCTGCGAGCAGTTCGCCGATGGTCACGTTCGCGGGTAGTCCGTCGAGTTCGGTGGGGCGGTCACCCTCGACGGCGTCGAGTAACGCCAACAGTTCGGTGTCCAGGCCGATGTCGTCAGGCAGCGCGGAGAGCCCGAACCCGGACCCGCTCGTGTCGGCACGGAGGCTGGCAGTCGCGGCGGTTCCGTTCTTCTCGATGACGCCGGTGAGACCGGTCGTCGACTCGGAGAGCCACAGTGTCTCGCCGTCGAGACCTGTCACCACGGACCGGTCACCGCCCGAGACGTTGACCCGCACCTGGTCGTCCCCGGCCGTCGCGGTCGACACCTCGAACTCGGCGGTCCTGTTGTCCACTTCGACAGTCACGACGGCGTCGGTCACCACCGAGTCGGCGTCGGTGTAGGTCGTCTCGATGTCGGACAGAATCTCCTCGGCCGTGCGCTCGTCGGAGGTCGAGTCCATTGCTCCAAAGGCGATACCGGCCACGGCGACGACAGCGACAGCGGCGGCGAGTGCGACCACGACTGCCGCCGACTGGGCGCGTCCGCCATCTCGAAATCTCATCGTCGTCTGGTACGGGGCGCACACATTTGTATGCTCCGAGTGCTCGCGTCGAGAGAGACACGACCGGTGTTCTGTTGCCCGTTAGTTGGCGCGTCTCGCGGAGCGGTTGTGAATGAATCGCACATCCACGCCGGGAGGTCGAACCCGAGATAGCGAAACACTCACCCCCGTGGCTCCCCTACAGTTGGTATAGTGGTAACCGCATCCTCAGAGCCGGTCGTCTCTCTCGACGACGTCCGAAAGGAGTACGAACTCGGCGGGACCGTGACAGCACTGGACGGGGTCGACCTGACCTTCGACGACGGGTCCTACACCGCGGTGATGGGACCGAGCGGGTCCGGAAAGAGCACGCTGTTGAATCTCGTGGGCGCGCTCGACACGCCGACAAGCGGCGACGTGACTGTCGCCGGCGAGAACGTGGCAACACTCTCCGAGGCCGAACGGGCTGCCCTCCGCGGAACGCGTATCGGATTCATCTTCCAGACGTTCAACCTGATGCCGCGCCTGACCGCGGTGGAGAACGTCTCGCTCCCGCTGATGTTCGCCGAGTGGAGTCGCTCCGAACGCCGCGAGCGTGCCGAGCAACTGCTCGACGACGTCGGACTCGGGGACCGGTTCGACCACCTGCCACAGGAGTTGAGCGGGGGGCAGCGCCAGCGGGTCGCCATCGCACGGGCGCTGGCGTCCGACCCCGAACTGATCCTCGCCGACGAGCCAACGGGCAACGTCGACACGGACACCGGCGACGAGATAATGTCGCTCCTGCGTGACGCGAACGACCGGGGGAACGCGATACTGCTCGTCACCCACGAGCGCCGTATCGCGGAGCACGCAGACCGCATCGTCGAGGTCACCGACGGCGTCATCGAGGGTATCGAGCGGGTCGACCACACCACGCCGGTCGCCGGGGGTGGAGAATGAAGGTCGGCGACGGACTCCGGATGGCCGGGCGGTCGCTCGCGGGCCACAAACTCCGCTCGACGCTGACCGTCGTGGGTATCGTCATCGGCATCGGGACGGTCATTATCTTCGCCAGTTTCGGGACGAGTGTCCAGACAGACGTCGTCGGCGAGTTCGAGGACACGGCAGCGAGCGAGATACTCGTCGTCTCGGGCGATATCGGTCTCGACCCGGGGAGTGGGGCTCCACCCGCACCGGGCAATCTCGACAGTTTCGCACTCCCGGGGATGACGACCCACGACATCGAACAGGTCGGCCAACTCGACGGGGTCGAGGCGGTGATCCCGCGGGGTGATATCGACGCCGCGACGGCGGTCCGCTACGGGGGGGAGGCCGAGCCACAGGACGTGATTGCGACCAGCCCCGCGGCCTTTACCGGGTCGAACATCGTCGCCGGCGAGTCCTTCGAGCAGGGTGAGTCCGGGTCGGTTGTGATGACCGAGCGGGCGGCGGCCGCGTTCGACGACAACGTCTCCGTCGGTGACACGGTCACTATCGAGTACGACGACGAGGACGAACCCGTCACGGTGGTCGGAATCGCGACACAGGCCCGCGGCGGACTGAACCTCTTTGGCGGACCGAGCGCCGCCGTCTACGTGCCGACCGACCCGTACTACCGGACCTACGGTGACACGGTGGAGTCACCCTCGCAGGGGGGCGAGCAAGCCGCCTACCGGCAGGCCACACTCGTCGCCGAACCCGACAGCGTGACCGCCACCCAGGACACCGTCGAGACGTACTTCGAGACCGAGTCCGACGCGGCGACGGTGCTCGACGACGGGGTCACCGTCCAGTCGGCGGCCGATGTCGTCGACGGTATCGAGGCGGTGCTGGACGACATCATCAGACTCGTCTCGGGTATCGGGGTGCTCGCACTGCTGGTCGGTGCGTTCGGTATCGCGAACATCATGCTCGTCAGCGTGACCGAGCGGACAAAGGAGATTGGTATCATGAAGGCAAACGGCGCGCGCAACCGGGAGGTGATGGGGCTGTTCTTGGCCGAGGCGGTCCTGCTCGGACTCGCCGGCGCGGTGGTCGGGATTCCGCTCGGCCTCCTCGTCGGGTTCGGTGCCTCCGCGTACGCCGAGGTCGGGTTCACCGTCCCGCTCGGGTGGGTGCTCGTCGCCACCCTGATGGGTATCGCGACGGGGGTCGTCTCCGGGCTCTACCCGGCCTGGCGGGCGGCCCGCGTCGACCCGATCGACGCCCTCCGGTACGAGTGAGTCGACGCGCAACTCGGGATACCAGACGTTTAGGGTCCACGGGGCCAACCTCGTGACGTGACAGCGGACGACGAACCCGCCACGACCGAAGAGGGAGACGACGAACCCGGAGCGGCGTCGCTCCCGGATGGCCTTCGCCTCCGTGGTGAGGTTGTCGGTGTCGAGCGCGTCCCGGCGACAGGGGTCCCGGAGACGTTCCCGGTCGATGTCGGAACCGACGAGACGCTCGCGGTCGAGTTCGCGTTCGACCGCTACGACGGCCGGGCACGGACGTACTTCGCGGCCCCCGGAGACGACCACGGCGGTCGACTGGAGCGGTTACTCGACGTGCACGGCGTCTCCGACCCGGCCGCGATGACCGGCGAGAGCGTGTTGCTCGACGTTGTCGACGGCCACCCGGTGCCCGTCTCCCGCGAGCGGGGGCAGCGCGGCGACGACCGGGCCGTCTACGGCGTGCTCGCCGGGGTCGCCCCCAGCATCACGATTGCGCTGTTCAGTTTCTTCGGACTCGGTGATGCCGTCTTCTCGACGGTGTACATCACGCTGTACATTGTCTGCACGTTCGTCGTGTTGCCGGTCTCTATCTACCTCGACGCGTGGCATCTCCGGACGACGACAGACTGGGAGGGCAGACCGCTGCGCTGGACCCTGCTCGCCGTGCTCCCGCCGCTGTACGTCGTTGTCGTCCCGTTCTACCTCATCACCCGCGAGAACGCCCGACCGCTCGCGCTCGACCCCGTCGGGACGGCCTGAGAGACCTCACTGGCGACACTCCCCGCGCCCGGACTGTGCCGGCGTCCCGTGGCGGGGCACAGTGGCGCTCACTCCCGTTCCACATCCAGTTCCCGCTCGAGACCCGTGTCCTCGTCTGTCGACGCCGCGTCGGCGGTCCGGGAGAACCGCTCCGCGTCGCGCTCGGTCTCTGTCTCCAGCAGCGCGTCGAGTCGGCGCTCGAACTCCGCCTCGTCGATCTCGCCGCGGGCGTACCGGTCCCGGAGCGCGTCGAGCGGGTCGCTCTCGTCGGGAGACGACTGTGACCGACTCTCGTACCACGCGGCGAGGGTCGCCACCACCGGGAGCACACCGGCAAAACCGATAACGAACACGACCCAGAACCACGACTGCCCCGCCGCCAGCAACGCAAAGGCGAGTATCAGCGTCGCCCCGATCGCGAGACTGCTGACGACCGACTGCAGTGACGGACCCGGGTCGTCCGTATCGCTGCGCTCGTCCATCGCACACGACTGTCCGTCTTGCGTGATGATAAATCGCCGGGACAGTCTGTCCCGCGACTCTGTGCTCGCAACGCCATGATCATCATCAAATCTATATTCCCGGTGGTCACCCCGCGCGACAGCCCGAGAGACGAAGCGGTCAAAACTACGGGGTCGGGAGTCAGCGCGGTGGCACCACGGGTCACAGCAGCGCCGTCACGCCCGCGAACGCGCCGTAACTGATAGCGAACGCGCCGACGAGCGAGGCGACCCAGGCGAGCACAGTGTAGCCGAGTTTGCCCGCGCTGACCTCGCCGCTCTCCCCGGTGGCGGCGTAGCCACTTCCGACGATAGCGGAGACGATGATCTGGTTGAACGAGACAGGGATACCAAAGAACACGGCGGTCTGTGCGAGCGCGAACGAGGGGATGAGCGCGGCAATCGAGCGGCGGGGACCGAGCGCGGAGTAGTCCTGCGAGAGGGCCTTTATCATGCGCGGCGCGCCAGTCCAGGAGCCGACGAGCAGGCCGAGACCGCCGCCGAGCAACAGCGCGACCACCGGCACGTCGAACCCGTCGAACAGCGGCACGAGCGGTCCGATGGCGAGACCGACCTGACTGCCACCCGCCGAGAACGCGACCAGACCGCCAAGCACCAGCAGGAAGCGCCGCTGTGTCCGGTCCGGGTTGCGTCGTGCCCGGGAGACGAGCAGCGCACCGACCAGCAGGGCGGCGGCGAGCGAGGTGGCACCGTACGCGAGCGCACCGCCACCGAAGCGGGTAACGACAGTCTGCGAGAGCGAGGCCTGTTGGCTGCCAGGCGCGAAGAAGACGAACTGGACGTTCCCGAGGATGAGACCGACGACACCGCCGAGAACGCCGAGCGTGAGCAGTGTCGAGCGGTCCGGGTTCCGGAGCAGGCGGGCCGTCGCGTACGCCGCGCCGCCACCGAGAAACGGTGTGCCAACCCAGAGCGCACCGATCTCGCCGTACTTTGCCCAGGCCGGCCCACCCCCCATCGCCAGCCCCGCGCCGATAACCGCCCCGGTGACGGTGAACGCCGTCGCGATGGGGTAGCCGGTGAAGATGCCGACAGCGACCAGCGACGCCGCGACGACGAGCGCAATCGCCGCCGCACCGCCGGAGAGGGTCTCCCCGGTGACCAGTTCCGTCCCGACAGCCTCGGTGACGTTCGCCCCCTGTAACACCGCCCCGAGCAATCCGAGCACGCCGACCAGAAAGCCCGCACGCATGATGGAGATGGCGTTTGCACCCACCGCCGGGGCGAACGGCGTCGACCCCGAGGAGCCCGCGCCGATGGTCCAGGCCATGAACGCGCTCGCGAGCGCAGCGACCACGAGCGTCGCGACTGCCGCCGTCAGCACCATCTACCCCGCCGTTTCGCGCCCTGACTCAAGAGGGTACTGGTTCTGCCGGGATCAAAGAGACCGCGTGTCCCGGTCGACAGTCATAGGAACGGCGAGCTGTGTCGTCCGGTGTGGGTGAACTCGCGACAGCCGTCCAGACGCACATCCGCGACGCGCTCGCCGAGTGCCGCCCGTCGGTGACCTGGGAGACGGAGTACCGGGTTGCCGGGACACCGGTCGACGTCGCCGGCCGACGGGACGGGCGACAGTACCTCGTCGAACTCGAGTGGCGGCGCGCGGACCCGGCCGACAACACCGCGAAACTCTTTCGACACCTCGTCGAGGGCGAACTCGACGGCGGGCGGGTCGCGGTCTTCCAGGTCTTTTCGGGCTACTACGACCTGGAGCGGGGCGGTGTCTCCTCGAAGCGCGAGAACGCGGAGTTCGTCGGACGGGTCGCGGCCGACGCCGTCGACAGACTCGCCTACACGCCGGTCGAGTTCGACCTGGACCCCCCGAAACGCGGCGAGGCGTGGCCCGACGACTGGGAGGCCGCCGCCGACATCGTCGTCGCCGCGCTCTGTGACGACATCGAGAGCGACTAACGGCCGGGTGCAGATGATGCTGTTCAGACAGGCGGGTGCAGGTCTCCCGCGGATTTAAGTACCATCACCGGACCACCGGGGACCGTGCTGGACCTTCCTGAGACCCTCTTCGGGTCGGACCCGCAGGACGGGTGCCGGTGTGAGCACCGGTTCGACGGTGAGCAGCTGGTAATCGACGCGAGTGACTGTCCAGGTGGCGGTCGACTGTCGACCGAGACGGACTGCCGGGAGACGGTTGTCGGGGCGCTGACCGAGCGCGACGCGGAGGCGGTCGGTGTCGAGACGACAGGTGTCGAGCGCGTCTACGACGGTGCCGCCGCGGCACTCCTGACAGCGGCGGGTCGGTTCGTCGAGCGGGTGGCCATCCGTGACGAGCGCATCGCGGCCCGGGCGCGGCGTGACCCGCTCGGAGCCGCCCACGAGGCGACCGGACGGGCCGACGCGGTCTCCGATATCGCCGCCGAGACGGGGCTGGCGGAGCTCGCCGCCCGTGCGGACGGCTACGAGCGGGCGCTGGCCGCCTGCGAGCGCCCGACGGTGAGCAGGTGGCGCGTGGAACCGGTTCCGCCGCCGGACGGGGAACTGCTCGGGGTCCGGGAACTCTCGACCGGCGGGACGGTCCGCCGTTACAGGCGCGACGGACCGGACCGCTACCACCTCGCACCCGCCGAGGGGGAACTCGGGGCGGCGGCGCTCGCGGTGCTCGCGGCGGCGTACGAGCGACTTGCAGCCGGCGATATCGAGGGTGGTGACCGGGCACCGGCCCGCGCCGTTCGGGCCGTCGTCGACGACCGGACCGGTGGAGACCCCGACATCCCGGTCGAAGGTGTCACCGCGGCCCTCGAGAAACACACCCGCGGTCACGGGTTGCTCTCGGACCTGTTCGCGGACCCCGACGTGTCGGACGTGTTCGTCACCGCGCCGGCACCGGAGAACCGGGTCCGGGTGACCGCCGACGACGAGACGCTCGTGACCAACGTCCGGCCGACGACACGGGCGATCGAGGCGTTGTCCTCGCGGTTCCGCCGGGAGAGCGGGCGGGCGTTCTCGCGGGCCGACCCGACACTGGACGCCACGACCACCGTCGCGGACCGGCGGGTACGGGTCGCGGGCGTGACCGACCCGACCAGCAGCGGCACGGCCTTTGCGTTCCGGGCACAGGACCGCGATGTCTGGACACTGCCCGCGCTCGTCGCCAACGACACGCTCACCGCGGCGGCTGCCGCCCTGCTCTCGGTGGCCGTCGAACGCGGGAGCGCCCTGCTCGCGGTCGGTCCCCGGGGAGCCGGAAAGACGACACTGCTCGGGGCCCTGCTCTGGGAACTCCCGCCCTCGGTGCGGACGGTGGTCATCGAGGACACGCCCGAACTGCCCGTCGGACCGCTCCAGGGGACCGGCCGGGACGTCCAGGCACTGCTGGCGGGCGAGGCGCTCTCGCCGGCAGAGGCGCTCCGGACCGCGCTCCGACTGGGCGACGGGGCGCTCGTGGTCGGCGAGGTGCGCGGCGAGGAGGCGGCGGTGCTCTACGAGGCGATGCGGGTCGGCGCGAACAGCGAGGCCGTGCTCGGGACAGTCCACGGTGACGGGGGCAGGGCGGTCTACGAGCGGGTCGTCTCTGACCTCGGTGTTCCGGCGTCGTCGTTCGGCGTGACGGACCTGCTCGTGACAGTCGAGCGCGCACCGGCGGGCCGTCGTGTCCGCCTCGTCGAGGAGGTGGTGGGCGGCGACCCGCCCCGGTTCGAACCGCTGTTCGAGCGGGACGGCGACGGACTGGTCCCGACCGGACGGGTCGACCGGGGGAACAGTCGACTGGTGGCCACACTCGCCGCCCCCGGGGAGTCGTACGCGGCGGTTCGTGAGCGACTCTGCGAGCGCGAGCGCCTGCTCGAAACGCTCGCGGCCCGTGACGTGACGGGCGGCCAGCAGGTGACCGATGCCCGTGCGCGCCGATGACACCGCGTCGACTCGACTGGAGCAGTCCCGTCCGGGCCGGTCTCGTGACGGCCATCCGTGGACTCGCAGGACTGTACCCTTGGGTCGTAGACCCGGGTGAGGAGCTGTGTGACGCGGTGTCGGTGCTCGACTGGGAAACCACCCCGGCGACAGTCGTCCGTGCGGGGTACGTGACCGGCGTGGTCGTCGGGGTGTTCGCGGCGGGGGTCGGTGTCATCCTCGCCGGACCCCTGGCGGCAGTTCCCGGTGTGGCGCTCGGTTTCGTTGCGACCCACCTCGTTCACACGGCACCGCTGGTCGGTGCGCGGGTCCGGCGGACGACCGCACTCGGTGACGCGCCGGCACTGGTTTCGCGGGCGGTCCTGCGGATGCGGCTCGCACCGACGCCGGAACGTGCCGCGGCGTTCGCCGCGAACGCCGGCGACGGGCCGCTGGCGGCGAGTCTCGAGCGACACGTCAGGCGGGCCGAACACGCCGGCGGCTCCGGACTCCGGACGTTCGGCGAGGCGTGGGCGGAGCTGTTCCCGCCGCTCCGGCGGTCACTCGCGCTCGTGTCGGCGGCCGGGAGTGCACCGGCGGGCGACCGCGAGCGGGTGCTCGACCGCGCGCTGGAGACCGTGCTGGACGGGACCCGCGAACGGATGCGCAGGTTCGCGACCGACATCCAGGGACCGACAACGGCGCTGTACGCGTTCGGCGTGTTGCTCCCGACGGCGCTGGTGGCGCTGTTGCCCGCCGCGGCCGCTGCCGGGGTCACCGTCGCTCCGGTGACTGTGGTGTTCGTCTACAACCTGCTGTTGCCGGCACTGCTGGTGACGGCGGGTGGGTGGCTGCTCTCCCGGCGTCCGGTCGCGTTCCCGCCGCCCGACGTGGGCGACCACCCCGACGCCGCGACCGGTGACGGCGCACTGGTGGCCGGTGGTGTCGTCGGCCTGGCCGCCTGGGTCGGAACGATGCCGGTGTTCCCGGGCTGGGCACCACCGGTGGCGGCTGTCGGACTCGGCGGCGGTGTCTGGCTCTGGCTCCGCTACCGGTCGGTGGTGACTGTCTACGACGAGATACGTGCCGCGGAGCGCGAGCTCGGGGACGCGCTCGCACTGACCGGGCGCCGAGTGGCCGGGGGGCAGGCCGTCGAGACAGCCGTCGCCGAGACGGCGACAGAGCTCGACGGCCCGATGGGCGACGCGTTCGAGGCAGCCACGCGCCGCCAGCGACAGCTACAGGTCGGGGTGCGCGAGGCGTTTCTCGGGCCACGGGGCGCGCTCCAGCGGATGCCGAGTCCCCGTATCCGGGGGAGTGTGGCACTGCTCGCGCTGGCGGCCGACGAGGGGCGGCCCGCGGGCGAGGCACTGCTCTCGCTGGCCGGCCACGTCGAGCAACTCCGTCGCATCCGCCGCGAGAGCCACCACGACCTCGCGTACGTCTGCCGGACCCTGTCGAGCACGGCCATCCTGTTTGGCCCGCTCGTCGCCGGTGCGACGGTGGCGCTCGCCGACGGCATCGCCGGCGAGGCGTTCGGCGATGGCGGGGTATCGCTCGGCTGGCTCGGCGCACCCGTCGGCGTCTACGTGCTCGTGCTCGCGGTGGTGCTGACCGCGCTGTCGACAGCACTGCGGCGGGGTCTCGACGGCCCGCTGGTCGGCTACCGCGTCGGACGCGCGCTCGCCGGCGGGACCGGCGCGTACCTGGCGGCGTACCTGCTCGTGGGTGTCGTCGCGTGAGTCGGGGCCGAACCGCGGGGATTATACCGGTGTGAGAACTGTCCACACGCATGGAACAGGAACGGGGGGACACCGACACAGGGGGGGTCTCCGGTCACACGGGTTCCCGGGGGGACACTGCGTACGTCCGGTACCTGGCGGTGGTCGCGGTGGTGGTCACGCTCGGGAGTATGCTGTTCGCGACACTCCTGTCGCCGGCGTTTGCCTGGCAGGAGAACGCGCTGTCGAACCTGGGCGTGACCTGGACCGACGCCGGGACAACGGCGACAGCGGTGCTTTTCAACGGCGGACTCATCACCGGCGGCCTCGTCGGGGTGATAGCCGTCGTATCGTTGTACCGCCGGTCGACCCGTCGCGCCGACCGGGTCGTGCTGGGTCTGACCGGGACAGCACTCGCGCTGATGGGGCTCGTCGGGGTCTTCCCGCAGGGAGAGGCGTTGCACTTCCCCGTCGCAATCGGCTTTTTCCTGCTCGCCTCGGTCACGATGTGGGCCGATAGCGGACGCCGCTACCGCGCCGGCGAGCGTCCCCGGGCCGTGCTCGTCGCCACGGGTGGATTCACAAACATCCTCGGCTGGGTCGTCTGGTTCGCCGTCGCCGAGACGCCGTCCGAGGGACTCGCCGTCCCGGAGATACTCGGCGCGGTGGTCTTTGCTATCTGGCTGCTCGCAACCGCGGTGGACCTATCGGACGGGTGAACTCGGCTCGCTCCACCGCCCACGACAACCGGGGGTCAGTCGTCCGGAGTCGGCTGACGGCCCCTCCCAGGTGCCGTTGCCCGTCCTGAAACGGCGGCCCACTTTTATGTAATCCCGAACTGAATACACAGGTGAGGTAACACTGGATGACAAGCCTCGCACTCACGGTTGCCCCAATCGCCGCGTTCCTGCTCTACGTGGCGGGTGCCTGGGCGACCTTCGAAAAGGCGAATCGGGCCGGATGGAAGGCAATTGTTCCCCTGTACAACTGGTACGTGATGCTCAACATCGGAGACAACGCCTGGTGGTGGCTGATCGTGGCACTCGTAGTCCCGGTGGTCAACCTCTACGCGCTGTACAAGATCCACGCCGGTGTTGCCCGTGCCTTTGGAAAGGGTATCGGCTACGGGCTCGGGCTCACGTTCCTCGGGGTCATCTTCTTTCCCCTGCTCGGGTTCGGTGACGCACAGTTCACGAAGGGCTCCGGTCGGAATGCCACAACCGGTGGCATCTGACGGCCCAACTGGGAAACGCTGTACCACACAGTCGTGAACGCGGAGACGAGTTCACGACGATGGCGCTTCAGGAGGACCTGTCGCTGGTCCTGTTCGTGCTGAGTATCCCGATGACGGCGGGTATGTCACAGTTGTTCCTGAAAGCCGACGAACCCGGACTGGCGGCGGTGGTTCCGTTCTACAGGGTAACAGGCAGAGTGCCACGGGGCTCGGACTCGTCGTCTTGCCCGTTGTCTTCTTTCCGCTGCTGGGGCACGGTGACACCCAGTACGAACTGGACGCGCCCGGCGGTCCCGAGGTCGAGGTCTGACCGCGCTTAGTCCGCGACTACCTGCGGCGCGACCACGTCGACAACACCGTCGTCGAGGTCGGTCTCCACCGCGCGGGCCGCCGTCACCAGGTTCGACATCTTCTCGTAGGCCACCTCCCGGGGAAGCAGTTTCAGCCCGCAGTCCGGGCTGACCGTCAGCTGGTCCGGGGGGACCACCTCCAGCCCGCGTTTGATGTTCTCGGCTATCGTCGCGACCGACTCGACCTCGGCGTCGTGTGCGTCGACGACACCCAGTCCGAGGTCCTTTGTGAACGGTGGGTCGGTGAACACGTCGAGTTGCCCGTAGTCGCCGTTGCAGAGTTCGACGTCGAACTCGTCGACCGGGAACTCGAGTATCTCGGGGTAGATGCGGGAGTAGTCACCGTAACAGACGTGGAGTCCGAGGCGGACATCGTCCGGGATGTCGGCGGTGATGCGGTCGAGACACTCCCCGACGATGGCGTGGTCGTCGGGTGTCGTCGCCAGCGCGGGTTCGTCGATCTGGATG
>CAYZGA010000012.1:20559-27842 GCA_964477945.1 uncultured Halobacteriales archaeon | reverse complement strand
GGACAAGTCGATCTACAGTCGACTGCTCTACCAGTCTGAGCTAAGGGCGGATACAGTAGTATATAGAGCACGTGCAGGATTTAACGATTGCGTATCTCTCCGGCCCACCGCCGTCGGGAACTCTCAGAAATGGAGAGGCCACACGGTCGGTGGTCGTTGTTCTGTCCATACCACAACGGTCTGCACCGTCGGTCGATATGCTGATATGTCGACAGGCACGAGGAGACAGCCCGCTCAGGCTGCCTGCACGCGCCAGGTAAACAGTGTCTCGAAGACGTAGTTGACGAGCATCCCGCAGGCGACGCCGCCGGCTTTTGCGACGAGCAGCCACACGTCGATGCCGGCAACGGTCAGAGTCACCGACGGGAGCCGGAAGACGGCGACGAAGACCAGAAACTGGACGACAGCACCGGCCGCCCGGACGGCGTGAGAGCGTCCGAGACGGCGTGCGCCGGCCCGCCAGCCGTCTGTTCCGGCGTTACGGAACGTCCACCCCTCGTTGAGCGTGAACATGACCAGGATGGCCGTCTCGATACCGACGACGACGGCCACCTCCTCGAGTACGCCGACCGACTCGACGAGAACGAGCAACACCGCAGTGTCGAACAGCGCCCCGACGACGCCGACAGAGACGAACTTGCCGAACCGTCGCGTCGAGGACAGCGCGACGAGCCATCGGCCGAGACGGCTGTTCTGGCGGTCACTCATTCTTCGAGGCGTGGACCGTGGCGCGGCCGTCAGCGGATGCAGTCTCGTCGACCCGGTTCGTCCGGAGTCCGGTACGGAGCAGCGCCGTGCCCATGTCGAGAGCCGTCCGCAGCGGTGGCACCGTCGAGTCCGGGTGGTCGTGCCAGGCGATAGGAACCTCTCGAACGGTCAGGTCGCGCGCACCGGCGAACCCGAGGAGTTCGACGTCCCAGGCAAAGCCGCGCTCGGTGAGGTCCTCACGGAGCCGTCGCCACGCGCCGGCGGTGATTGCCTTTGCACCACACTGGTAGTCGTACAGTGAGACATCGAGCACGCGCCTGGCGAACCAGGCAAAGCAGTCACCCAGTACCGCCCGGGAGCGTGACTGGCTGGTCTCGACAGTCGCGTCGGGGTGGCGGCGCGAGCCGACAGCCAGCGCCACGTCCCCGGATACGACGGCGTCGACGACGCGCTCGAACTCCGGGACCGGCGTGGCACCGTCGGCGTCGGTAAACGCGAGCGTGTCGGTATCGAGCGCGTCGAACCCGTCGGTGATTGCGCCACCTTTCCCCCGGCGTCGTGCGGACACGGCAACCGTCGCCGGTGAGGCCGCGAGCGTCTCCCGGACGGCCCGTGTCGGGTCGTCGAGTTCGACCCGGAGCGTCGCCGGGTCGAGTTGCTCTGCCAGTTGTCGCAGGTACTCCGCGAGCAGGTCCGGGTCCGGCCGGTAGGCCGGCACGACCACCCCGACGGTGGTGTCGGTCACCCGGGCCACCTCCGGGCCGGCGACCCGTGCGAAGGCAGCCCCCGGCGGTCCGGCTGTCGGGGGCTCCCGTACCCGTGTCGGGTGCCGACAGGCCGACCGCGTCGGTGGATGGGTACCGCCCGACTGCGACGGACCGACCAGTCGGGCCGGGCGAGCAAACGCTGGCCACCCAACCGGCTGTCGAGCGGCGGCCGCCCGGCCGACTGGTGTCCGTTTTGATACACGAATCGGGGTACGATGCCCGACGAAATCAACGTTTTGACTCCCGGCAGGCCGGCGACGATTAGACTCGAAAGGTTATTTATCGGGCAGTCGAACTACGGCGTAGGTTGATTCTCTTATGAACCGACGTCAGTTTCTGGCACTCGGCGCGACGGCCGCCGTCGGCGGCTTGGCCGGGTGTACGTTCAGCCGCGCCGTCGAGAGTCCCTCCGAGCAAGGAACGACCGTCGCGCTGGAGCCGGTTGCCGACGGGCTCGGGTTCCCGACCGGGATGGCGTTTCTGCCTGACGGGAGCCGGCTCATCGCCGAGCGTGGCGGACAGATACAGCGACACACCGACGATGGACTGGCCGACACCCCGTTTCTCGAACTCGGTGACCGACTGGACGGCACCGAGGGCGAGAAGGGGTTGGTCGGACTCGCCCTCCACCCCGAGTTCGAGCAGAACCGGCGGCTCTACGTTCGCTACAGCGCCCCGCCGACCGACCCGGACCAGTCACACCGGGCGATGCTCTCGGAGTTCCGGGCCCGGTCGGACCTGCAACGTGTTGTCCCCGGCTCCGAGCGGCAGGTCCTCGCGGTTCCGGAACCGGGGATGGTCCACAACGCCGGCGGACTCGCCTTCGACGAGAACGGGTTCCTGTTCGTCGCGCTCGGTGACGGCCAGCGCACCGAGATCGACGAGGACAACGGTCTCTGGTGGTACCAGCAGGGCGGTGACGCACAGAACGTCCGTGACAACCTCCGCGGCGGCATCCTCCGCATCGACGTGGACGCCTCGGGGGAGGGGTCGTACGGGATTCCGTCGGACAACCCGCTGGTCGGTCAGGAGGGCCGCGACGAGTACTACGCCTGGGGGTTGCGCAACCCGTACCGTATCTCCGTCGACCGCGACCGACTGTTCATCGGTGACGTGGGAGAGCACATCCGCGAGGCTGTCTACCTCGGTGAACCCGGCGCGAACTACGGCTGGCCGATGCTCGAAGGCTCCAGCTGTGGCGCGTCGACCTCTATCGGTCACACCATCGCGGAGAACCCCCTGAACGCGCTCAACCCGAAGACCTGGGTGGCACAGGTCAACCGTATCTCGCCGGTCAAGGTCTGTCCCGAGACGAACGCCGCCGACGGGGAGATCACACAGCCCATCGCAGAGTACCACCGGTCCGGGTCGCGGGCGGTCACCGGCGGGTACGTCTACCGGGGGGACGATATCCCCGAACTCTCCGGAACGTACCTGTTCGGCGACTACGTCCCGCCGGCACCGATCTTCGCGCTCGAGGAACCCGAGACCGACGAGCGACCGTGGCCGGTCACCGAACTGACCGTCGACGGGACCGACCACGGACGGCTCAACCAGTTGATGCTCTCCTTTGCCCGCGACCCGGACGGCGAGGTGTACGTTCTCTCGACGACGGGGGCACCGGGGTCGGGAACGGTCAGGCGACTCACGACGCCCGAGTGAGTCGCACGCTGGCGACCATTCCGGTGGCGAACACGAGCGCCCAGCCGCCGATTGCACCGAGCGTGGTGAGGGCGGTACTGAGCGGCGTCGCGACGGGACCACCGAACAGCGCCATCGCGAACACGAACACGACGACCGGCGCGAGACCGGCGGCAACTGGTGCACCGACCGACAGCCCGAAGCGTCGCCCGTACAGGAGTCCGGCCACGAGATGCGGGAACAGGAACATCACGGCGAGTGCGAACCACGAGACGATACCGGAACCGACAACGAGTGACTCGTTCGCGAACAGGACACCGGCGACGAGCGCGAACCCGACCGCCATCACGCCGACGGTCACCCCGCCGGGAACCAGCCAGCCAACGAGCAGTCCGCGCCGGTCGACCCGCTCCTGTACCGCGTCTGTCCACTCCGTCGGAGGGTCTGTACTCATCGACCGGACGTTACTGCTGGACCGGTTTGACAGTGACGGTCTCTCAGGCGAGGTCGTCCCGCGAGGCGACTGTGAGCCTGCCGGCGAACCGGCTACTCGGGAGCGCCAGAGCGCGACTGCTCAGGAGCGCCAGAACGACGGCGTAAAAAGCACCAACACCGGGATGATCTCGATGCGTCCGAGCCACATGAGCACGACCATCACCGCCCGGGTGGTCTCGGGAAAGCGGAGGTAGTTGTCCATCGGGCCGGCCTCGCCAAAGGCGGGACCGATGTTTAGCACGGTCGACGCGGCGGCACCCATCGCCTCGAACTCCGTCGGCTCGTTCGCGAGGCGGGAGCCGTCGATGACGATGAACAGTGTCAGTGTAAAGAAGATAACGATACTCAGCAGGACGTAGCTGTAGATATCGCGGACAGTCTGTTCGTCGACAGCGTCGCCGGAGACACGGACCGGGTCGATGGCCTCGGGGTGAATCGCGGTGAACAGGTCCCGCCGGAACGACTTCAGCACGACGAGCCACCGCAGTGACTTTATCGAGCAGGTCGTCGACCCGACCATCCCGCCGACGAACATCGCCGCAAAGAGGATATTCTGCCCGGCCTCGGGCCACATCGTGAAGTCCGTGTTAGCGTACCCGGTGGTGGTGAGGATCGAGGCGACGTTGAACGCCGCGTTCCGGACCGTATCGCGGGCGCTCAGCTCGAGACCCGAGAAGGCAAGCAGGACCGAACTCAGGGCGCTGAACAGGACGAACACCCCGATGTAGAACCGGAACTCCTCGCTCCGGAGCAGTCGGCGTGGCTCCCCCTGAACTGCAAAGTAGATGAGCACGAAACTCGTCGACCCGAGCAGCATGACCACGATGAGTACCCAGTGGACGATCGGCTCGAACGCCTCGATACTCCGCGGTTCCGGCGAGAACCCCGCCGTCGAGATGGACGTGAGCGCGTGGGCGACGGCGTTGTACAGGCCCATCTCGGGTGCGAGTCCGAGCAGGTGAAGCGAGTAAAGCACCGCGATCACCGCGACGGTCAGTCCCAGGTACAGCCCCCAGATGAGCCGTGCGGTCTCCGAGATGCGGGGTGTGAGCCGGTTCGAGCCCTGCGACTGTGTCTCGGTCTCCATGAGTTGGGCCCCGCCGACACCGAGTTCGGACAGCACCGCTGTCACGAGGATCAGGATACCGAGTCCGCCGAGCCACTGGAGGACCTGTCGCCACATCATCACAGACCGGCTGTGTGCGTCGAAGTCGCTGATGACGGTCGCGCCGGTGGTGGTGAGGCCGCTCATCGCCTCGAACATGGCGTTGACCGGTTGCGCGAGGGTCCCGTTACCCGCGATCAGAAACGGGATTGCCCCGACAGTGGCGACGAGCAACCAGATGAGCGCGACGGCGAGAAACGCCTCGCGCGGGCCGATATCCTGTTCGATGTCCGCCACGAAGCGGAGCATCCCGCCGACGCCGAGCGTGACCGCCATCGGCACGAGAAAGGGGAGTACCGGTTCGCCGTAGTAGAGCGCGAGCGCCAGCGGGAACAGCAACGGGACCGTGAGATACAGCAACACGGCACCGATGAGACCCACACTCGCCCGCCACTCCACACGGACGTACCTGCCCATTGCTCACCCCATCGCGAGTATCTCCTCGACAAAATCTGTCTCGACGAAGACGACCACGTTGTCGCCCGCCTCCAGCACGGTGTCACCCCGGGGCGTGACGAACGTTCCGCCGCGGCTCACGCCGCCGAACACGATGTCAGCCTCCAGACTCTCGTCGATGTCGCGAATGCTCTGTCCGGTGAGTTCGCTGTCGGCATCGAGTTTGAGCTCGACCACCTCGGCCCTGTCGTTTTCGAGGACCGCGATGTTCAGTGCGACCTGTTCGTGTGTGAACCGGGTGATCTCCTCTGCGGTCACGTCCCGCGGGTTGACCGCAACATCGACACCGATCTCCTCGAACAGTTGGACGTAGTCGGCCTGGTCGACCAGCGAGATGACCCGGTCTGCGCCGACGCGCTTCGCGAGCACAGAGACGAGCATATTGTTCTCGTCTGACTCGAGTGTCGAGACCAGCACGTCCGCCTCGTCGACGTGCTCGCGGCGGAGAAAGTCGGTGTCGGTCGGGTCGTTGTTCATCACGAGCGTGTCCGGCAGTCTCTTTGCGAGTTCCCGGGCGCGGTCCTCGTCTTCCTCGATGAGTTTGGGCGAGAAGCCGCGCGCTTCGAGCAGGCGCGCGACCTGGTAGCCGATCTCGCCGCCGCCGACGATGACGATGTTCTCGGCCTCGCCAGGCGTGGCATCCGGGGCGATCTGCTGTGCGAACCCCTGGATGTCCTCCGGACTCCCGATGACGACCGCGCGGTCTCCGGGGTTGATGACGGTCGTTCCACACGGGAGGACGATATGCTCGTCCCTGAACAGTGCTGCGAAGGTCAGCGAGTCGAACCGGTCGGCCTCCGCGACGGTGTCGCCGGTGATGGGGCTGTTCTGGGTCACCCTGAACTCGGCCATCTGCACCAGTCCACCGACGAAACTGCTGAAGTCGATCGCCGACGGCAACCCGATGACGTTGACGATGGTCTCGGCGGTCCGGAGGTCCGAACAGACCATGAAGTCGACGCCGAACGCCTCCCGGGTCAGTTCCCAGGTCTGCCGGAACTCGGCGCTACGGACTCGCGCGATGGTGAACGCGTCGCCCAGCGCGCCGGCCGTCCCGCAGGTGACGAGGTTCGTCTTGTCGAGGTCGGTGCTGGCGATAACGAGGTCCGCGTCGGCGGCCCCGGCCTCGTCGAGCACTGCGGAGGTCGTGCCGTCACCCGCGAGTGTGAGCACGTCGAGGTCGTACTTTATCTCCTCGACGCGACGCTCGTCTATGTCCACGACCACGACATCGTGGTCGGGCGCGAGGTTCGACGCGATTGTGGTGCCGACCTGACCCGCCCCGACGATTATGACCTGCATCCGGTCCACCGTTGCATGAACCGACTCGCGTTCCCGGGTAAAAAAGATAACCGACTCCGACATCGAACGGGACACGAGCGGTGGGGCGATGTCAACTGTTCTGCACGGGGTCTCTCGATGGGGGGTGATAGCCGCCGGTGTCTCGGTATCCAAACGGCTCCGGCTACTCGGTCTGCTCGCGGTACGCGCGCGGAGAGAGCAGGTCGTCGACCGCCGAGGGGTCGTCGGGGTCGAGTTCGAGCATCCAGCCATCGCCGTAGGGGTCCTCGTTGACCAGTTCAGGTGTGTCTCGCAGGTCGTCGTTCGTCGCGGTCACGGTGCCGGATACCGGGGCGTACAGGTCCGAGACGGCCTTTATCGACTCGACGACGCCGAACGACTCCTCGGCACCGAGACTGTCACCCTCCGCGGGAAGTTCGACAAAGACCACGTCACCGAGTTCGTCCTGTGCGAACTCGGAGATGCCGACGCGGACGGCACCGTCCGCCGGGTGGGCCCACTCGTGGGACTCGAGATACCGGCGGTCGTCTGGAACCTCGAAGTTCATGAGAGAAACGGCGTGGTCGCGGTATGTCCGTTCTTCGGTTCGCCGCGGATGCGGACCCGGACCGGGCGCTCGTCGCCGGCGTACCCGACCGGAAGGGAGGCCAGTCCGACCGGTTCGTCGAGGGTTGGACTCGTCGTCCCGCTGGTGACCTGACCGAATCTGTCGCCGTCGGGCGTCGTAGTCGGGTGTCCGCTCCGGGGGA
>CAYZGA010000012.1:0-20459 GCA_964477945.1 uncultured Halobacteriales archaeon | reverse complement strand
CGGTGAGTCTCTCGTCGGCGACAACCGCCAGCGCATCGACACCGGCGACCCGCCCAGCAGCCACCTCGAACCGCGAAAGTGCCGACAGTCGGAACCCCGTTGCTGGTCCGAGCACGGCGTGCGTCCGGTCGCTGAACGGCCACCACCGCGTACGCCCCTTGTGGACCGTCGTGTCCAGCCCACTCGTCGCGTGTCACACTGCGCGACACGGGAGTCACCCGCCGGCACGCGCGCAGAGGTGGCCGGCGTCCATCTTGTACGAGACACTGAAACCGCTCGCCACCTGCCCAGAGCGACGGGGCGGGTGCGGCGGGGTCGTTCAGAGACTGACGGGTCTCGCGACGACGAACCGCCTGGCGTCCCGAACTGGTCGACCCCGAGGTACTTCACACGTGCAGACCGTACCCTCTCGAACGGATGAACGTATCATGAGAGCCCTGAGAGAACTCGAAGCAGGGCGTCGGTCGGCAGTTCCACTCCGGGTCGACTCCCTCGGAGACGACACGGCGGGGCCTGCAACGGCGTACTGCACAGACATCGAGGGAACTGAACTGCGTATCGCGATTCAGGACGCATCGACCGCCAACCTGGCACGGGAGACGGGCGAGTGGTACCGGTTCGACGGGGTCGTGCGGTCGGACTCACCCGGTGCAGAGCTTCTGTGCCCGTCTGGAGACGGCAGCGTCGAACGCATCGTCGCCCCGGAGCAACAGTCGTACCCGCCGCCCGCGGACCTCGACGACCCGTGGCTGGTCCGGCTGAATGCGAGCAACAAACGCGTTGCCGTGACAGTCCAGCCCCGGCCGACCGACGGGATGGAGCGTCTCCGTGTCGACGAGCCGGAGACGTTCGAGATCGGGGCTGTCTGCTTCGCGGACTGTGAGGGGTCCGGCGACACGGCGGTGTACCACCGCGAGGAGCCGGACACGCAGGACGAGCATCACCTGCTCGAGCACGTTGTCAGGGACCTCTCCGAACTGGAGGGGGCAACCCTCGTTACCCGCGGGAACTCCCCGCTCGGGATGCTCCACGCACGTCTCGCGCTCGCGGCTGAGGGCGATATTGTCGACGCCGGGGCACAGCGCGCGCTGGAGGGCTGTTTCCACGCGGACCTGACGCGTGTCAGCATCAGAGCGGCGACCGACACACTCGAAACGGCGGCCCGACAGGTGGGTATCGAGACCAGTCCGGTGTTACTCGATGAGTACGATATCGGGTCTGACCCGGCCGACTGGCGGGAGGACTGGGCGATGGATACTGTCGCGCTCTCGGATGTCTCCGACCCCCGGATGTCCGACCGAGACTACGCGACGCTCGTCGAGCGGTATCTCGGTGCCGAGGGCGAGTCGGCGGAGTTGACCCAACTCTCCCGGTGTCTGAAGACGTACGCGAGTGCCGACGTCGACCTGCTCTGCGCGCTCGCGACAGACGATGTGACAGACCGTCTCGGTTGTCCGCGACTCACCGGAGGCCGTCTGGACCAGCCGACCTGAGTCACACGGTGCGCCACCGGAGACTGCCGCGCCGCTACGGTGACCCAACACCGCGCAGACGCCGGGGCTGGTGAGTGACCGAGACGCGTGTCTCTGACCCCCCCGACAGGCGATACCTGGATGTTTTCTGTCTTCTCCACCAGAACGGAACGTATGAGCGACAGTCCTCTCGCGGGCGAGAGCACGGGCGAGCGGGTCGGGGGGAGTACAGTCAAGATGTGGCTGCTCGTGCGGGTCAACCGGTGGTTGCTCACCACGGCGGTACTGCTGGGTTTGTTTCTCGTGTTCGTTGCACTCAGTCTGCTTGATGTTGGCTCGGTCCGGGAGATTGCGCGAACACACAACGGTCTCAGGTACCTCTTTTCGTCACTCATCGGCGGGATAATCACGGTCACAGCACTCGTGGTCAGTATCAATCAGCTGGTACTGGCACAGGAACTGGGCGCGGTGGGCGACCAGCGAAACCGCATGGAGAACGCGATGGAGTTCAGAAACGATGTCGAGAACTCGGTCGACATGGGGACGAGTCCGCCGGAACCGCATCTCTTTCTCGCCGACCTCCTCGACGGAATCGAGCGGCAGGCCACCAGACTCCGAGAGGTAACTGTGGCGGAGTCCAGTGCGGAGGTGGAACGGCAGGTCACCGCGTACGTCGATGACCTGACGGACAACATCGGACCGGTCAGGGCAGCACTGAAGCAGTCTCAGTTCGGGACCTTCGACGTGGTGTGGAACGCGCTGCAGTTCGATTACTCGCTGCAGATTCACCGCGCCAGACAGATTCACGACGAGCACGCCGGCATGTCCGACACGACAGACGAAGCGCTCGACGACGTCATCGAGGCGCTGTCGCTCTTCGGGCCGGCCCGCGAGCACTTCAAGACGCTGTACTTTCAGTGGGAGCTCATCAATCTCTCGCGGGTGTTGCTGTACACGTCTGTTCCGGCGCTGGTCGTGATGGGGACAATGATCACCGCCGTCGACGCCACGTCCGTGCCCGGACAGACACTGGGCGTGGACAACCTCGTGTTGCTCAGCAGTTTCGGATTCACAGTGGGCATCACGCCGTTTGTCGTGTTCGTCGTCTACATTCTCCGGATTGTGACCGTCGCCAAGCGAACGCTCGCGATGGGACCGTTTATCTTGCGAGAGACACAGCGTGAGGGTGAAGACTGAGTGCCGTGTCCCCGCCGTCGACGTGACAGGGGACCGTGACATCGTGAGTGCTGTGTCCCCGCTGTCGACGCAACAGGGGGCCGCGACATCGTGAGTGTGGACCGGCGTGTCCGATCCCGGTCCAATATCTAACGTTTCGGTCAAGAACAGGAGTCGGCTATCGACAGCCGGACCGGCATAACCGCAGTGCGACGATGGGGGGTCCGGTGGAGGCAGTCTCTCTCGCGCCGGAGAGACTGTCAGGACTGGTCCGACCGTGTCTCGGCCGCAGGAGGGTGGGCCCGAACTCCAGCGCCGGCAACTCAGTCCAGAGAGACACCGGTTCCTCAAACAGCAAATAAAAGTGGTCGTATCGGGTACCGTCGTCTGATGACCGAGTCGGGAGACAGCACAACAAACCGGTGGCAGACTGACTCGTACGACGGGGACCACTCGTTTGTCTTCGAGTACGGGCAGGATGTGGTCGAACTGCTCGAACCGGAGGCAGGCGAGCGGATACTCGACCTCGGGTGTGGAACAGGGCATCTCTCGGCACGCATCGCGGACGCCGGAGCAGACGTTGTCGGTCTCGACGCCTCCACAGAGATGATCGGGCGAGCACGCGAGATTCACTCCGAGTGTGAGTTTGTTCACGCCGACGCTCAGACGTTCACCGCCGAGCGACCGTTCGACGCGGTGTTCTCCAACGCGGCACTCCACTGGATTCGGGACCAGGATGCTGTTCTGGGCTCGGTCGCCGACGCGCTCGCGCCCGACGGGCGGTTCGTTGCCGAACTCGGTGGTAGGGGCAACGTCGCCGCTATCGTCGATGCCGTGCGTGCGGTGGCCGCCGACCGTGGGTACGACCTCACGAATCCGTGGTACTTCCCGACCATCGGTGAGTACGCGACGAAGCTCGAATCACACGGTCTCGAGACACGGCAGGCGGTGCTTTTCGACCGCCCAACAGAACTCGAGAACGGACCGGACGGACTCGCCGAGTGGCTCGAGATGTTCGGTGACGAACTCCTGAACCCTGTCCCGGCCGCGGAGCGACCGGCGGTTGTCTCCGCGGTCGAGGACCGACTCCGTGAGGACCTGTTCCGGAACGGAACGTGGGTCGCAGACTACCGACGACTCCGTGTCGTGGCCGTCGCGTCACGGTGAGTGTGCGCTCGCCGAACGACCTGGGGATGTCGACGCCCCTCGCGAGCCGAAACACCGGAAAAATCCACACCGCTCCACGATGGGTAATCTGCCACATCCGGTCGTTAGAGGCGCGTACCACTGTTAGACTCATATACCAAACGACACTTTACCGTGGGTCACAAAGAAGTATACGGAGGACTCAATGAACCGCAATCGAGCGCTGTCTGCAGTTGGAATAGTCGCACTCGCCCTGCTTGCCGTCGGCGGTAGTGGCCTGGCACTCGGAGACGGGCCCGGGATGTCGTTGCTGGGAGATGACGAGTCGGTTGCGCCGGAGAACGTCACCCTCTCCGAGCAAGAGGCAATCGACATCGCCACCGCCGAGGCCAACGGTACCGTCGAGGAGGTCGAACTCGAGAGCGAGGACGGCACCCCCGCCTACGAGGTCGAACTCGTGACCACCGACGGCGCGGAGACCGAGGTTACTGTCCACGCCGACGACGGCACCGTCATCGAAGCGGAATCCGAGAACGAAGCGAACGAGATGGAGGAAGACGACGAGCACGAGGACGACGAGACGGAAGACGAGCACGAGGACAACGAGACGGAAGACGAGCACGAGGACAACGAGACGGAAGACGAGTACGACGACGAGATGGAAGACGGGTACGAGGACAACGAGACGGGAGACGAGTACGAGGAGGAGCACGTCGCACCTGAGAACGTCAGTCTCTCCGAGGAGGAGGCTATCGACGTCGCAACCGCCGAGGCTGACGGGACCGTCGAGGAGGTCGAACTCGAGAGCGAGGACGGCACCCCCGCATACGAGGTCGAACTCGTGACCGCCGACGGGACCGAAACCGAGGTGACCGTCCACGCCGACGACGGCGCGGTGCTGGAGACCGAAACCGGAGACGAGTAGCCAGGCGTCCCGACCGACCGGGTCGGTGCAACCGCTCTTTTGTTACGTCGGAACCGTGCCGAGAGTTGATGATGTGGGCGGCCCCGTGAGCTTGACGAGGTCAGACGAAACCAGAGGAAACGAGCCGGATAGCCGCAGACTGTCGACGACTGTGCCGTCGGCGTGACGCTCGACGCCAGAAAGCTCCGCGGCAACGTCCCGCAGCGACCCGCCCCGACCTACTCAGTAGTGGTGCTAGTGGTCGGCCCCCGGACGGGTGAACCCCCCGGAGAACGCCCGTGCGACGACTTCAGGGAGTGCCGGGTGGATGTGAACGGCCTCCCGGATATCGCGTACCGTCCCGGAGCCGGATTGCATCGCCACGACCACCTCCTGTATCAGCGTCGATGCGTCGGGACCGACGATGTGACAGCCGAGAATCTCCCCGTCGAGGTCGACGAGCGCCTTCACCAGTCCCTCGGCGTGCATCGCGTCGCCGCGGGCGGTGTCCTCGTAGCGGTAGGTGTTCGTGGCGTACTCCCGGTCGGCCCGGCGCAGGTCCGCCTCGCGTGCGCCAACGCCCGCAACCTCCGGCGACGCAAAGACCGCGAAGGGCATCGCGGAGTAGTCGACAGGCCGGGGCTTGTCGCCGAAGATGTTCCGTGCCACCGCCCGCGCCTCGTGGTTGGCGCTGTGTTTCAGCAGGTACTCGCCGACGATGTCGCCGAGCGCCCACACCCCGGGCTGGTCGGTCCGCAGGTACTCGTCGGTCCGCACAAAGCCCTGCTCGTCGGTCTGGACACCTGTCGCGCCGAGATTCAGCGTGTCCGTGTTGGGGACCCGTCCCGCCGCGACGAGCAGTTCGTCGCCGGTCACGCTCACCGAATCGCCACCCTCGACGGGTCCCGGGTCCGCGCCGTACTCGTAGGGCCGCGCCTCGACGGTGACCTCGCCATTGCGCTCTGTCACCGACGTGGCCTCGTGGCCCGTGTGGACGGTGAACCGCTCCTCGTAGCGCTCGGTGAACGCCTCGGCCACCGCCCCGTCGGCCTCGGGAAGGAGGTGCGGACGGCGGCCGACGATGGTCACGTCGCTCCCGAAGGTACCGAAAAAGTGGCCGAGTTCGGCCGCGATGTAGCCGCCACCGACGATGACCAGACGGTCCGGCGGTGTTTCGAGCTGGAGTGCCTCGGTGCTGGTCAGGTATCCGACGTCGTCGATACCGTCGACCGGCGGGACTGCGGGTCGCGTCCCGGCGGCGACGAGCACCGTCTCCGCCCGAACGCGTGTGCCGTCGTGCTCACCGCCGTGCACCTCGACGGTCCGGTCGTCGACGAAGCGACCCTCGCCCTCGAGCAGGAGATGCTGGTCCGAGGAGCGCAGCCCCCGGTGAATCGACTCCGAGTCGGCGCGGACCTCCTCGTTGACCTCGCGAACGATATCGGCGAACGCGACACCATCGACTGTCGCGTCGATGCCGAACTCGTCGGCGCGTTCGACCATCTCCAGCACGTCCGCGTGGTACAGCAGCAGTTTCGACGGGATACACCCACGGTTGAGACAGGTCCCGCCGAGCGGTCCCCTCTCGACGACTGCGACCGACTGTCCCTGGTTCACCGCGGCGTTCGCGACGTCGAGTCCGGACCCCGAACCGATGACGAGAAAATCGACGGTTTCCATACCTCAACCCACGCCGTCCTGTCTCATGAATGCCGGGTTACGTAACTGTTACCGTGACTCGTGGTTAGTACCCACCCCGCGTATGTGAACTGCTCGCACAGTCAGGGCGGATACTAACCGCTGGCCCCCCTCTGTCGAGATATGAACAAGGGCAACCTGCCAGTCGACGACGGTCCAGAGTGCACCACGACAGAGTCGTTCGCCGACCACGACATCGAGGACGGCTCGACACTGATACACCGGACATACTACCGACTCGCCGGGGCAGACCGCGCGGAGTTCGAGCCGACGGCGTCGTTTTTCGACGCGCTGGAGTCGGCCTTTCTGTGGGCGTATCTCGGGACCACGCGGGAGACCGAGATTCCCGAGCACGTCGAGGCGGCTATCGACGACGCGCGGGCGCTCACCGCCGACGAGTTCGAGAGCCGGGCGGACGCGGACCTCAGGACCGAGGTGATTCCGGCGTTCTACCAGCACCTCGCTGACTTCCACTGTGCCTACCGGGAGTGACCACGGGGCGTGTCTCGCATCCTGCAAGACTGTCTGTCCGTCGAGGCCGCGCACGGAGCCGCCCGCGCGGCAGTCTCAGCAGTCGGAGAACTGTCTGGCGTACTCGTATGGCAGGAGCGCGTACGCCGTCGCGTTCCGGACCAGCGCTGCGCTCGTCGTGTACTCGTCGGTCCCGTGTGCGGTCTGTGTACCGAACCCGAACTCGACAGTCGGGATACCCTCGTGACGGAACACCTTCGCGTCGCCGCCACCCGTCGCGGACCGCCGGTAGACGCGGTCGTCGACCACCGACGCGGCGGCGTTCGCGCTCGCGTCGGCGATCGGGCTGTCGAGCGGCACGTAACTTCCCCGCGTCCAGGATATCTCGGTCAGTTCGATACCGTCCATCCCGTCGAGACAGTCCCGGATCGAGCCGAGCGGCTCCCGCGTGTCGACGCCCGCGGTCAGACGGATGTCGACACGCGCGCAGGCCCGGGCCGGGACGGTGTTGATTGCGGTGCCACCCTCGACGATGCCGAGGTTGATTGTCGGGTACCGGTAGAGTCGGCGGGTCGCATCGACCCCGGCCTCCGGTTCGTAGAAGCCGACCGACTCCTCGATGATGGGGTCCATCGCCGGGTCGACCGACAGTTCGCGCCGACCAAAGTCCGTGCGCAGTTGCTCGACAGCCGCGAACAGTCGGTCGATGGCGTTGTCACCGACCATCGGTCGCGACCCGTGGGCGGCCGTACCCGTCGCCTCGATGGTCAGCCAGATGCGTCCGCGGTCGGCAACCGACACCGAGTAACGCCCCCGCCGAGACGTTGTTTCGCCGACGACGCAGGCATCCGGGTGGAACGCCGATGTGTCAAGCAGTGTCGTCAGTCCGGCATCGCCGCCGGTCTCCTCGTCGCTGACCAGCGCGACCTCGAGGGTCACCGGTGGCTCGGTGTCGGTCCGGGCGTACGCGAGCGCGACCTGGACCATCGCGGCGACCGGGCCTTTCATGTCGGTCGTACCGCGGCCGTAGAGACGGTCGTCGACACGCTCCCCGAGCGGCGCGTGCGACCAGTCGCTCCCGTCGAACGGGACGGTATCGAGGTGGCCGTTGAGACACAGCGTCCGGTCGGTTGCCCCGGGGAGCGTGGCGACGAGGTTCGGTTTCTCCGGGTCGACCGCGACGCGCTCGACGGTCAGCGAGTCCGCATCGAGCGTCGATTCCAGCCAGTCGACGACACGCGCGGTCCGTCCAGGCGGGTTCTGCGTGTCGAACCCGACCAACTGCTCGGTGAACTCGTGGAGTTCCGAGCGGTTCTCGGCGAGATACTCGTCGACGGCGTCGGGCAGTGGGTCGGTGTTCATACTGGCTCTGAGTCGGTCAGAATCTCGACCAGCGCCGGTCCGTCGTATGCCAGCGCCGATTCCATCGCGTCGTCCAGTTTTGCGTCGCCCTCGACGCGAACCCCGTGGCCGCCGCAGTTCTCGGCGAACGCCGCGAAGTCGGGGTTGACGAGGTCGGTCTGCCAGACGTCCCAGCCGCCGGTGCGCTGTTCTTTGCTTATCTTGCCGAGTTCGTCGTCGTTGAGCAGGACGTGCGTGATGTCCATGTCGTACTTGACAGCGGTGGTGAACTCGCTCATGTACTGGCCGAACCCGCCGTCGCTGGACACAGACACCACGGACCGCCCGGCCCACGGGGTATCCGGTTCCCGCGTTGCGGCCCAGGCACCCAGCGCGGCCGGAAACGAAAAGCCGATCGAGCCGAGATACCCCGACATGAGGACGGTCTGGTGTTCGGGCTCGAAGTACCGGCCAAAGGCGTAGGTGTTGTTCCCGACATCGACCGGGACGATGGCGTCGTCGGGGACGAGTCGCGTCATCGCGTCGAAGGCCGTCGCGTAGTTGACCCCTCGCTCTGCGGGCGTCGCCCGCCGGGTCGCCTTTTCCTCGCGCCACATCTCCCACCGCTCTGTGAGTTCCTCGCGCTGGCTCTCGGCCGCGAGGTCCTCGTCGGAGAGTCGCTCGTGTATCTCCGAGACGGTCACACCGATCTCGCCCCAGACCGGAACGTCGACGCTGTGGAACTTCCCGAGTGCCATCTTGTCGAAGTCGACGTGAACGATATCCTTGTAGGAGGCGATACCGGTGTGGTTCGAGAAACTGGCACCGAACACCGCGAGCAGGTCTGCCTCGTTCATGAAGTAACTCGCGATGGGCGTCCCGCTCCGTCCGAGAACGCCGCCGGCCAGCGGGTGCGAGTCCGGGATCTGTCCCTTTGCCTTGAACGTCGTCAGGACGGGACAGTTAAGACGCTCGGCCAGGTCGACGATACCGTCCATCTCGAAGCGCGCGCCGTGCCCGACGACGATGACCGGTCGCTCGGCTTCGCGGAGTTTCGCCACGGCGGCGTCGAGGTTCTCGGCGGGTGGGCTGATATCCCGCGGTGTGAGTCGACCCTCGGGGCTACCGGGTGCTGTCCCCTCGGCTGGCATCGTCTGTATCTCGTCGGGAAAGATGAGGTGTGAGACACCCCGTTCGAGGATGGCCGTCTTTGCCGCCCGGGTGGCGAGTTCGGCGTGCTGGCTGTCCGGCAAGACCGTCGCCTCGAACTCCGCGACGTCGCCGTAGGCGGCCTCGAGGTCGACCTCCTGGAAGTTGCCGGTGCCGAGCACCTGCGATTCGACCTGACCGGTCAGCGCGATGGTCGGCGACCGGTCGACGGCGGCGTCCCAGAGACCGGTCAGCATATTCGTCGCGCCGGGACCGGCGATCGAGAAACACGCCGCCGGTCGACCCGTGAGTTTGCCGTAGGCCGACGCCGCGAACGCCCCCGCCCCCTCGTGGCGGACACCGTAGTACGAGAGGCTCCCCCGCTCGGCCTCGGTCCGAAGCGCCTCGGCGAGACCGAGATTCGAGTGACCGACGATGCCCCACACCTGCCGGACCCCCCAGTTGACGAGTGTCTCGGCGATAACGTCGGCGACGGTCCGCTCCCGACTCGACGCGACCGGAAATCCGACGTAGATGCCGTCCGCGCGCTCCTCGACCGGGTAGGTGGTGACACAGTCGTCGAACTCGCCGGGCGTCTCGCCTGAGTCGGGATAGAAGTCCCAGCCGTGCCAGGGACACCGCAGGAGACCGTCTTCGATGGAGCCCTCACCGAGTGGTCCCCCCTGGTGGGGACACTCGTTGTCCAGCGCGTGGTACTCGCCGTCGTAGCGTGTCATCGCCACCGTCGTCCCGTCGCAGGTGACCGGCTCGACCCGCCCCTCGGGGAGTTCGTCGCGATCCAACGCCTTGTGCCAGTGTACCTCCTCGCCCGTATCGTCGGGTGGTGTATCGGTGGGCATCTACCGGCCCGAACTCCACCGACCATCTTAAATCCCCGGTAACAACGAGGTTACCGCCCGCCGGGGGACCGGTCGGTGCCAGCACGCGGGTCACGCGGTCTCGCTGTCGCCGTCGGGTCCGGGGTCGGATGTCACGTCCGACTCTCTGTCGTGACCCTCGCCCGGATTCTCGTCCTCGCCCTCACCGGATCTGTCCGCCACGTCGGGGCGGTCCGGCGCGACCGGGTCGTCGCTGTACTCGTCGTCGAAGGCCTCGACAGTCGTGACGAACACCGCGAGCACGATGGGACCGACGAACAGCCCGGTCATCCCGATGGCGTAGGTCCCACCGAAGACACCGACCAGTATCACGGCGGGGTTGAGCCCCGCCTCCCGGTCGATGACGAGCGGACGGGCGTAGTTGTCGACGAGACTCACGACCACGAGTCCGTAGAGAAACAGTGCGATGGCCGGGCGCCTCGCTCCGACGACGAACAGGTACCCCGCCGCGGGTGCCCAGACCAGCGAGGCCCCGATCAGCGGCAACAGGGCGAGTACGGTCATCACGAACGTCCAGAAGACGGCGTTTGGAACCCCCGCGACGAGGAGTCCGACCCCACCGACCACCCCCTGGAGGACGGCCACGAACAGGTGTCCGACGACCACACCCCACGTCGTGTCGTCGATTCGCCGGAACAGTCTGCCACAGACGCTGTCCGCCATCGGAGCGACGTCGATTACCCACGCCACCAGTCGGTCGCCGTCCCGGACGAGGTAGTACACCAGAAACAGCATGAGCGCGACCCCGATAGACAGTCGCAGTCCGAGCGAGACCAGCGCGGGGATATCCCCGAACAGGATGTCGGTCAGTTCCTCGCCGACGGTGCTGACCGACGATGTCACGTCTACCTCCCGCCCGGTCTCCTCGGCGATTGTCTCCTCTATCTCATCGGTGTCGAGACCCGACTCACCCCGCGAGAGCTCCCTGAGGTCCCGGAACAACACGACCGTGATGTACGCGACGGGCGCAAACACCACGACAGCGGCCCCGGCGATGACCGCCAGCGGCGCGACCCGTGCCCCGAGGTACGGCTCCAGGCGCTTGTTGACCGGATAGAGCACGTACGCGACGAGCACCGACCCGACGACGAACTGCAGGAACGGACGCACGATGAGGAGACTGACAACCCCGGAGAGCACCACGAGCGCGAACAGAAACCGCTGGTCGATATCCATGGGAAACCGTTGCGGAATCTGCGATATAAAGATGACTTACCCCGAGTTGACCCGGCCGGTCGACCGAGTGTCGGGGTCCGGGTCAGTCGACCGAGTGTCGGGGTCCAGGCCGGTCGACCGAGTGTCGAGGTCCGGGGCGCACCGGCTCCGGCTACTGCGGGGCTGTCGCGGTCAGTGGCACCCGGAACCTGTCCCCGAAGGGGGTCACCGCCGGAATCGACAGATGCTCGTAGACGGCTCCCGGGATACCCAGGTCCGCGAGCACCAGTCGCCCGGATTGTCCGGTCAGCCCGGTCTTCGGGCGTGCGAGCGTGAGTGTCAGGTCGGGGCGGACGCTCACCCCGGGTCGCTCGCCGGTCGTCGCGTCGACACCCGAGGGAACGTCGAGCGAGAGAACCGGGGTCGTGACCGACGCCGTCCACTCGACGAGTGTCGCTGCCCGACCCCGTGGTGCACCGCTGAGACCGTAGCCGAGCACCGCATCGACGACGAGCGCCGGTTCTGGTGGCTCGCCCTCGTCGGTCACGCTCGCGTCGGTGTACCCGAGAATGTCGAGTTGCTCGCCGGGAACACCGGACAGGGCTGTCGGCTCCCTGTCGAGAGCGACAGTCGTCGGAATCCCGCGGTTTGCGAGGTGGCGGGCACAGACGAGTCCGCCGCCGCCGTTACCGCCCCCACCCGTCAGCACGACGACCCTGTCGCCGTCTACCGGCTGTTCTTCGAGTACCTGCACGGCGAGCGCCCGCCCGGCGTGTTCCATCATCCGCGGGAGTGTCAGCCCCACTTCGTCGACCGCAACCCGGTCGACCGCCCGCATCTCGTCGGCGGTCACGGCCGGTACGGTGACACCGTCTGGCGTGTGGAACGTCTCCCGGGTCATCCCAGTCCGACCCCGACGACTGCGCCCAGTGTGCCGCCGTAGACGATGTGAAGGAGCGAGAACATCCCGATGTCCCGTGGCTCTAAGTCCATGTCGAGAACGATGTTCATCCAGAACACCGCCGCGAAGACGAACACGAGGAGTCCGTACCCGATGCCGATACCGACCGCCCCGGCGAGTCCGACAGTCTCGACCCCGACTACCGGTAACACCACGGCCAGTACCACACCCGATCCGGTGCCGTACAGGAGATGCAGGGCCATACCCGGCATCGCGTACTCCCCCGGTGTCCCGTCGCCAACGTACTTCGAGAGAAACACCGCCGTCGGGGGCGGTGAACCGTCCCCGAGTGTCGTCATGAGGACTGTCATGACAACCGTTGCGAGCACCCCGCCGAGGATGGTTACGTCTGTCATTCCTGGGTACCTCCGTCCGCGCGTGTGAGCGATATCGAGTGCATCGGTTCACCTGACAGTTTCGGATGTAATAAAACGCTGGTCACCCGAGCGTAACCGCCACAGCGGCGACGCTGTCTCGAGACGAACCCGTGTCCGCGCTCGGGGACCGGTGCACGGGGGTTCGACCGTGCCCGTGCGGCAGTCACCACGCCGCGATGGTTGCATGGCGTGGGGACTGTCGGACCGTCGGGGGTTCGAAAGAAAACAAAGGCGGATTCCCCGCCCTTCGGAAAAGCTACGATTTTCGGCTTTCACAGATCTTCGATTTGTGTCAACACCGTGGGCGAGGCGGAAGTCGACACTCGCCGAGCTGTCCACAATTGTTTTTTGCTGGCATCCCAACAGTCTGGTAGTGGTCGGCGGACAGGTTACAACGATGGGCAAGAACGAACCCTCAGAGTCCACGTCAGTCGACGAACTCACACAAGAGAGCGGGACCGATATCGACCTCCCCGACCGGGAGTACGGAATCTACCGCTGTCGGGAGTGTATGAACGTCGTGCTCACGATGCAGGAGTGTGACGGGGGGATGACCTGTCACGGCAAACCGATGGAGCGTGTGACCGACTGCGCGCTCGAGGTCAACCCGCCGGACATCCGGCAGGTGCTCCTCGACGTGTTCGGACTTCCGAAACCCGGACTCGATGTCTGCCTGTGTGTCATCGGCGAGGGACCACTCCCGCCGGGCGAACTGGCCGAGTATCTCGACTACAGCGAGAGCACCATCCGCACCTATCTCAACGACCTCGTCGAGTTCGGTCTGCTGGAGAAGTCCCAGCTCAACCGCGAGTCGGGCGGTGTTGTCAACGTGTATCACTCGATCGACCTCGAAGAGATGCGTGAGGAGACGCTCGTGGGATTCTACGCGTGGGCGGGCGAGGCCGCGTCACTCCTCGACGAGGCGAATCTCACCAAGGAGACGTACCGGGACGAGGAGTACGAGGACGGTCTCAACGAGGTGTTCTGGGAGCAGTTCAGTGACGACGGGTGACGACGGCGTGTGCTGGTTCCGGGTCCCGGCTCTCTCCGGTGGGTCGACTCTCGGCTGTGGACCCGAGAGCGCACTCCGCCGGGTCGGTGATGCGGTATAAATCTGTCGGCGATGCGAGTGTCGAGTGCCTGTCCGTGACAGGCTAAATACGGTTCCGGACCTCCGTCCAGACAGCACATGAGTTCAGAGCCGACGCCAGCACCGAGCGAGCGAGCCGACACACCCGAACCGCCGCTGTTTGTCGACTCCGCGGCCGTGTTCGACGACGTGCAGGACATACTCGGGCCGAAGTGGCACCTCCCTATCATCTATCACCTGCTGGAGAACGGCCCGACGGGTTTCAGTGCACTGAAATCCGAGACGGACGGCATCTCGTCGAAGATGCTCTCGGAGAGTCTGAGCGCTCTCGAAGCGTCGGGTATCGTCCACCGCGAGGTGCTCACCGAACAGCCGGTCCGGGTCGAGTACTCGCTCACCGAGCGCGGTCGTGCACTCGAGGATATCGTCCGCGGGTTGCTGTGCTGGGGCGTGGAGTTCGGCCCGGCCGGGGCGGAGTGACGCCGAGACCGGACTAGTGTGCACACACTCAACGACAGGACCGGCAAGCGGGTGAGCCAGATGTTAGGAGCCGTTTTGTGCACCCGAAACAACACGAGAACCGACCCCGAGGTTGAACACAGAGTGAACGGGAACAAACTCCGTCTGCTCAGGTGGCTCGTCGACCGGTACGACACCGAGAGAGAGCCGGTGACACCGGCCGAGGTTGCCGAGCACTTCGACGGGGATACCGGGGCCGTCGACGATGCTCTCGACAGTCTCGAGTCTCGCTGTCTCCTCGCGACGGCAGGCGACGGCTACCGCCCGACAGTCACGGCCCGCGAACTGCTCGAACTCGACATCGACGACGACACGTTCCTGATTCTGGATACCGAACCCGGAGACAAGGACCATACCGGCCGGTGAACACACGACCAGCGTTCGCGGGAGTCAGGTCTCTACCGACCGCCGATAGCGTCGTCTCACCGCTCCACCGCCGAGACGCACAGATCCGGCCTGTTGCGCGCTCTCGTCGCTCCTTGCGAGGTGGACGATACGCGTTCACCGTCGGGAGACTGTGGTCTCGTTTCCCGCACAGTCCGACCCTCCTATATTAATCTTTCGGGAGTGGGCGGGCGGTGTCCACTTCTCGACTATCTGTTTATGTATCACCCGCGTTTGTTCAGGTGGACTATGTCAGAAACCAGTTCGGGCGGACTCGAACGACGCTCGGCCGAGGAGATCGAGGCGACAATCAGTAGTATAAAAAAGATGCTCGTGGTCGGCGCGGTGTTCGCCGTCGTCGGGTACCTGCTGACGGGCAGTGCACTGTTTTTCGAACTCACGGAGTTTCACCCCTTAGTGGAGGACTTCTTCGAAACAAACACCGAGACCAGTCTCGCCGGCGGCGGTCCCGAGCGGACCGGTGACGCTATCAACGCTGACCTGGCCGAGATTCACCAGTGGCCCTCGACGCTGCTGTGGCTGAAACTCGGCGGTGTCGCCAACATTCTGACCGGCATCTTCATTGCACTCGCCGCTATCGTCCGCGCGCTGGCGCTGATGCCCCACCGGCTCTCCTACGAGATGGAGCGCACGCAGGGCTGAACGGACTCGTGCGCGGATCGACCGGACGACCGACTCTCATACTGCTTCGGGTCTTCCGGTATCGACCGCACGACTGCACCGGTGAACAGTCGCACTAATCAGTATCACCGGGTGTGTGAGAACCGACGACGTGTGCGACACAGCCGAGACCGGAGACGCGAAACAGCGTCGCATCGCGCTGGCACACCTCGCGGCAATCGCCGGCGAACACTCCGGCGCTGCCGCCGACGCGGTCCCGACAGCGAGAGCACAGTCGACAGACACGTCGCCAGCGGTGCAGGGCGGGGGGGGTCACTGGTACCTGCCTCGCGTCTCGACATCGCGGAGTCGGTCCAGCACCGCCGGGTCGCCGGCCTCGCGGTACGCATCCTCGACTGCCTGCACCAGTCTGTCTGCCTCGGACTCGGTGCCACGGAGACTCTGCTCGAACACCTGCAGGTCCATCGCGTGGTCCTCGGGGTCACTGCTGTGATAGCCCAGGCCGAAGTCGATGAGGAAGACCGCCGGACCGCCGGTGTTGTCGTCGGTCCGCACCCGGACGTTGCGTGTGGTCGGGTCGCCGTGGACGAGACCGGCGTCGTGGAGTCGGGCCAGGTGAGCCGCGACCTGTCGGACCCGCGCCGGGGTGACGGCCGCGCGGAGTTCGCAGTCACCGACCCGCTGGAGGCGCAGTCGCGTCCGCTCCAGGTCGACATCCCGGACCAGCGGTGTCGGGACACCCGCCCGTCGGGCCTCGCTCGTGAGGCGTGTCTCGGCGCGGGTTCGCTCGCGGCGCAGTCGCCGGTCGAGTTCCGGGTGCCGGTACGCCCGCGACCGGCGACGCTTGCATACCTCGTTGCCTTCCACCGTGACCGTCGCCTCCGCGCCTCGCACCTGTTCGCCCTCGCCGGGAGCGAGACGTTCGCCGTCGCTATCTGCTCGCCAGGAGACAGCCACCTCATCGGGCCGGAAATCCGCGTCGACGCCCGACTCCGCGAGCGAGACTGTGTCGCCGGCCCGGTACATCGTCGCCCCGAGGACCGCAATCATCCCGGCGTTGTCACGGAGAAAGCGGTCCTCCGGCGCAAAGAAGTCGGCACCGCGCTGGTCACACATCGAGGCGAGCATCCCGCGGAGACGCTCGTTCTGACCGACGCCGCCGCCGAGCACGAGTTCCTCGCCGCCGGTCAGCGCGAGGGCACGCTCGCTGACCTCGGTGAGCATCGCGAACACCGTCTCCTGCAGGCCACAGCAGACATCCTTGACCGGGTGACCGGCGTCACAGGCCTCCGCCGCCGCCGAGGAGAGCCCGGCAAACGAGAAGTCCATCCCCTTCACGACGTACGGCAGGTCGACGTACTCGCCGTCGCGGGCCGCCCGCTCGACCTTCGGCCCTCCGGGGTGTGACCACCCCACCTGACGGGCGAACTTGTCGATGGCGTTGCCGACGCCGGTGTCCATCGTCTCCCCGAGCACGCGGTACCGGCCGGCGCGGTAGCCGAGCACGTGGGCGTTCGCACCGCTCGCGTTGAGACAGACCGGGTCGGTGAACCCGGAGCGGTGACGACCGATCTCGAGATGTGCGACCATGTGGTTCACGCCGACGAGTTCCACGTCGAGTCGCTGGGCGAGCGCGCGGGCGCTGGTCGCCGCCAGACGCAGGCACGGTCCCAGCCCCGGCCCCCGCGAGAACGCCACCGCGTCGACCGGGTCGTCGCCGTACTCGGCCCGTGCCCGCTCCAGGACGCGCTCTATCACCGCCGGGAGCTGCTCGGCCATGTGCTCCGCGGCCTCGCGGGGGTGGATACCGCCGCTGTCCGGGACGTACGCCTCGGTCTCCATCTGGACCGTCCCGCTCGCGGTGTCGTGGACGGCGGCGCTCGCGGCCCATGCCGTTCCCTCGATGCCGAGCACCCGGACGTCGCTTGTCATCGGCTACCCCGAGGTCGGCAAGCGAAAAGACGACTTCGGTCTGTCACCGGAACGGTCCCCCGGTTCAGCAGAAGATAGCGCGGCCCCCTTCCTCAACGAGCAGCGCAGTGGGGAGGGGAGGAGCGCGTCACGGGCGCGGTGCGGCTTTCTGGAGGGCGCTCTCGGCGATATTGGTGCCGTAGTCGCCGGTCCTGGACAGCGAGTCGACGACGAGTCCGAGCACCTGCGCCAGTTGTGGGTCGAACTCGTGAATCTCGGCGTCGACGGCGCGGGCAGTCTCGTCGACGGTGTCGAGTCGGCGGCGAGCCTCCGTCGCGAGTTCGACAGCCTCGTCACCGTCGTCCGCGAGCAGCGCGTCCATCGCCGTCTCCGGGATGCTGGCGGCCTCGTCGTGGAGGTCACGGAGCGGTTCCGCGGCCGGTCCGGGCACCTCGCCCACCTCCAGTGAGAGCTCCGCGATCTTCGTCGCGTGGTCGGCGATACGCTCCAGTTGGCGGGCGCTCGACTGCAGGTCGTAGATTGTCTCGCGGGGGAACCCGATCTCGTTTGCCGAGGTCGGGTTGCGCAACACCGTCCGGAACACGCGCGAGGTCATGAACCAGAGCCGGTCGACGTCGTCGTCACGCTCGACGACGTCGTTTGCGAGTTCACTGTCGTCGGTGAGCAACGCCTCGACTGCGTCGTCGAGCATCGTCAGCGCGACCAGTTGCATCCGGGTGACCGCGTTCTCTATCGAGAGCTCCGACGAGTCGAGCAGGTCCTGTAGCACCACCTCGCCGGCCATCTCCTCGATCACCTCGAGTCCGACCAGCCCCTGGGTCGCGTCGCGAACGGTCCGCCGCTGTCCCGCGTTCATCCGGTCTGTCGTCAGCGTGATCACGTCGAACCCGTTGACGTACATCGTCATGACCGCCCGGCGCAGTTCCTCACCTTCGAGTCCGCTGATGTCGAGCTCTCCCTCGGTCCGCCCCTCCTCCCGCTGTGGCGTCAACAACAACAGGTCTTCCTCGGCGTGGAACTCCACCGTCGTCCCGCTGCTGACGTTGTTCGCTGTCGCCCAGTCTTTTGGCAACGACACCGTGTAGGTCGAACCGCCTGTGACCTGGACCTTACGGGTCTCCATACCCGCCGGTACGTCGTCTTGCTATATTAACGCTCCGCCATCTATATATCATAGTATACAGATACCAACGGTCCGGCGCACGCATCGGTGACAGAGACTGGTCCCCACGAGCGGGGTACAGCTATTTCTGACTGGACGGACAACAACCTGCATGGCGTTCGAGACGGCGTACCTGGAGGATATTCTGGGCGGGGAGCAGGTGACGACCGAAAGCGACGCGCTCGACGCGCACGCGACCGACTGGGGAACGGAGAACAGGAGCAAACCGGACGCGGTTGTCTATCCAACGGAGACGGCGGAGGTCGCCGCGGTGCTGTCGGCGGCCAGCGAGCGTGGCGTCCCGGTGACACCCTACGCCGCGGGGACGAGCCTGGAGGGCAACCCGGTCCCGGTCGAGGGAGGTATCAGTCTGAATCTCACCCGGATGGACGAGATACTCGACGTGCGCCCCGGAGATCTCCAGATGGACATCCAGCCGGGTGTGATGGGGTCGGACCTCGACCCGGCGGCCGGCAAGCACGGGCTCTTTTTTCCACCGCTGCCCTCGTCGGGGGACATCTCGACGGTCGGTGGGATGATAGCAAACGCCGCCAGCGGGATGCAGACGGTCCGGTACGGTGAGGTTGCCGACTGGGTGCTCGAACTGGAGGTCGTCCTCGCGGACGGGTCGGTCATCACCGTGGGGTCGAAGGCGGTCAAGACCTCGTCGGGGTACAACCTCCGTGACCTGTTCGTCGGCAGCGAGGGAACGCTGGGCGTGGTGACCCGGGCGACGCTCGAACTCGCCGGTCGACCCGAGGAGAGACGCGGCGGACGTGTGCTCTTCGGGTCGCTCTCGGACGCTGCGGCGGCTGTCACCGACGCTGTCCAGTCCGGTGTCGACGTCGCGAAGATAGAGCTCGTCGACACCGCCTCGGCTCGGATGGGTAACGCGTACAGCGGGACGGCACTGCCGGACGTGCCGATGGTCTTTCTGGAGTTTCACGCCGACCACGGCATCGAGTCCGAGATCGAGTTCTGCCGGACGGTGATGATGGCCCACGACGCCGAGCGGTTCGAACTCGCCGCGAACGACGAGATGGAACAGCTCTGGCAGCTCCGCGGGGACCTCGCTTTCGCACTGCGCTCCTGGGACCCCGACCTTCGGCCGCTCCACCCCGGTGACGTGACGGTCCCCATCAGCGAGTACGGTCCACTCATCGAGTACGCGAAGCAACTGGAGGCGGACCACGACATGCTGATACCCTGCTTCGGACACGCCGGCGACGGCAACATCCACTACACCGTCATGGTGGACCCGACCGACCCCGACCAGGTCGAGCGTGCGGAGACAATCTACTCCGACATCGTCCAGCGGGCCATCGACGTGGGCGGCACGGCCACCGGGGAACACGGTATCGGACTCGGCAAGCGCCAGTACCTCCTCGCGGAGCACGGGCAGGCGACTGTCGACACGATGCGAGCCGTCAAGAACGCGCTCGACCCCGAGGGGATTCTCAACCCCGGCAAGATATTCCCCGCTGACAACGACTGGCGTCGTGCCGACCCCGACTGACCTGCTGTCGGAATCTACAGGGGAACAGGCAGAGTGCCACGGGGTCGGACGGAAATCAGAGATCGCTCTTCTGTAGACTGTCGGTCGTGTTTAGTTAAGCGAGTTCCACCGGACGACAAAGGCTCGTAACCACGTTTCAGCAGTGGTCGACTGAACATGGCTCAAACAGTTCGAGAGCAATGAGGGTCGTCGTTTTACCTCACGAAATACACGTTCGACACTGTTCCGATTCCCGTGACGATCGACCTGACATCGGAGTCCTGCTCGGTAAAGTGCTGACTTGAGATGTGGTGTGGCATCGACGAGAGAGAGCGCGTCGTCGACATCTTGTTGCTCTCGGAGCTCGCGGAGAAAGATTTCGGTGTGCGGTCGTGGTGGTAGAAAATCGCCGGACGTAAACCAGTTCGCTCGTCTCGGGATTGACAGCGGCGTACAGCCAGTATTGCTGGTCGTTGATTCGAATCA
>CAYZGA010000011.1:11802-29282 GCA_964477945.1 uncultured Halobacteriales archaeon | reverse complement strand
CACAACCGCTCGCCTGGCAGCGCGAGCCGCGGAACTACCCCCGACTCTCGAGGAGATCCCGGTCGAGTTCGATACCCAGACCCGGCCGCTCGCGCGGGTGCACCATCCCGTTCTCGACTGTGAACGGCTCCTCGACGAGCGCGTTCCAGGCCCCGGGTGTCCAGGGTGGGTCGTGCGGAAACTCACACCACTCTCCCTCGACGGCGACCAGCACGTGCAGGTTCGCGGCGAACCCGACCGCGTTCGTCCAGGTGTGGGGGACGAACGCGACACCCTGCTCGCGGGCGGCCCCCGCGAGCTCGGTCGCGCGCTCGATACCGGTCGCCAGCGCGGCGTCCGGCTGGAGCACGTCCACCGCGCCGTGGTCGAGAAACCGGTAGAGCTCGTGTGCGCCCTGGTTGAACTCCCCGCCGGCGATCGGCACGTCGGTTGCCTCGCGCAACCGGGCGTAGCCCTCGTAGTTGTGCCGGGGCAGCGGCTCCTCGAACCACCTGATACCGATCTCCTCGAGTTCGCGGGCCACCTCGACCGCATCGGCGACCGTCCAGGTGGGGGTCTCGTCGACGATGGAGATAGACCAGCCCTTGTTGGCGTCGACCATCAGCGGCAGGTCGGGGAACGCCTCGCGCACCGCCCGCACCACGTCCAGGTCCGACCGCTCGGTGATCCGCAGCTTCACCGCCTCGAACCCCTCGGCGAGACAGTCCTCGACGTGGGCGATGCGCTCCTCGGCGGGGAGCAGCTGTCCGGTGCTCGCGTACGCGCGTACCGGGTCGGCGCTGCCACCAAGCAGTTCGTACACCGGTTTGCCGGCGTCTTTCCCGATGATGTCCCACAGCGCGAGTTCGATGTGTTTCGAGCGCGGGCCGATGGTCTCGATGCTCTCGATACGCCGGCGAATCCCGGCGACATCGTGGGGGTCCTGCCCGACGAGAAACAGTTCCAGCGGCGTCTCGTAGTCGAGTCCACCGGCGAAACTCGGACTCGCCGTGACACCCGTGATACCGGCGTCGGTCTCGAGTTCGAACACCTCGGCCTCGTGTGTCGCCTGCGGGTAGCCCGGAATCCAGGTCGGGTAGAACGACCCGTCCAGCGGGTGGCTGACGTGATGCTGGGTGACACCGGTTATCTGCATGCGCGAGACGTGACACCCGGCGCACGTAACTGTTCCGACAGCCGTCCGACGGGGGACCCGCCCGGCGAACGCCTCCTCCCGATGTCCGCCCCCGGCAGGACGGGGACCACAGAAGGACAGCGTTCAAGCGCGTGCTGGTCGAAGAAGGGTGTATGTACGACCGCGTAAAGGGGTTCCGGGACTTCTACCCGCCGGAGATGGGCGCTCGCCGGGAGACAATCGAGACAGTCGAGTCGGTGGCCCGGCGGTACGGGTTCCGCGAGATCGGGACACCGGCAGTCGAGTCCGCACGGCTGTACGCCGACAAGAGCGGCGAGGAGATACTGGAGGAGCTGTACGCCTTCGAGGACAGGGGCGGACGGCAGGTTGCGCTGACGCCGGAGCTCACGCCGACGGTGGCACGGATGGTGGTCGACAGACAGCAGGCGCTCGCAAAGCCCATCAAGTGGGTCTCGACGCGACCGTTCTGGCGCTACGAGCAGGTCCAGCAGGGCCGCTTTCGCGAGTTCTACCAGACCAACGTCGACATCTTCGGGTCGAGCGAGCCAACCGCCGACGCGGAGGTGCTCGCGGTGGCCGCCGACGCGCTCACCGGACTCGGTCTCGACTCTGCGGACTTCGAGTTCCGTGTCTCCCACCGTGACATCCTCGGCGGTCTGCTCGCCGCCTTCGACGGCGACATCGACACCCGGGCCGCGATTCGAGCGGTCGACAAGCGCGAGAAGGTGGACCGCGAGGAGTACGTCGACCTGCTGACCGCCGCCGGACTGTCCCCCGACCAGGTCGGGCAGTTCGACGACCTGCTGGCGACACCCGAGAACCGCCTGGACGAACTGGTCGCGTTCGCGGAGACCGACCGTGTCGCGTCGGCCGTCGAGAACCTGCAGGCCGTCCTCGACGCGGCGGCCGACCTCGGCGTGCGCGAGTACTGCCGGCTCTCCCTGACGACCGCCCGAGGGCTGGACTACTACACCGGTGTCGTGTTCGAGTGTTTCGACTCCACCGGCGAGGTGTCGCGCTCGGTGTTCGGCGGCGGCCGCTACGACGACCTCATCGAGGGGTTCGGCGGGCAACCGACGCCTGCGGTGGGGTTCGGTGCCGGCTACGCCACCCTCTCACTGCTCTGCCAGCGTGCCGGTGTCTGGCCCGCCGAGGAACTGACGACCGACTACTACCTGCTGCAGGTCGGTGACACCCGCGAGACCGCGGCCCGCATCGCACGCGACCTCCGCGAGCGCGGCCACGTCGTGGAGACCGACGTCTCCGGGCGGAGTTTCGGCGCACAACTGGACTACGCCGACGGTATCAACGCCGAGACGGTCGTCATCGTCGGCGAGCGTGATCTTGCCGACGGCGAGGTGACGGTAAAGGAGATGGAGAGCGGCGACCAGACGCAGGTCCCCGTCGACGCGTTTCCCGGCGACCACCACCGCCCGACGCTCGACGACTTCGAGTGAGTGACTCGCCGGTCTGACCGGGTGGCCCGAGTCCGGCGGGGTGGCCGGTCTGCCCTGTCGAACCTGCCACGGCACGGGTCGGTGTCGGCCCCCGGTCGAGCGCCGTGGCCCACGCCTAACCGCTCAGTCCGGCGCCGCGAGTCGAAAAACGAGGTAGATAGCGCCGCCCGCGGCGACAGCGAGCAGGGCCTGCCGGAGAACGACGAGCGCGTACCCCATCACGACCACGATTAGCACCCACATGAGAAAGGTGTACGCCGCTGCTCGCCTGCGGTCCTGGTCCGTGCCGTCATCGTCGCCTATCGAGTCCGGGTCCCGCGATTCGGTGCTCTCCTCGACGCGGTCGTCGGTGTGCCACGCGGAGTCGGCCCCGTCGGTGTCCCACCCGGCGCTGGGCTCCTCGCCGCCGTGGTCGGACGCCGTATCTATCCCCCGCAGCGACTCCGAACCGCCGTCGTCGCTCATACCCTCGCTCCGTGCGACGACGGTATGACTTTGTCGCCCTCAGAGACTCGGGGGAGAGTGGTCCGCCCGCCAGGCAATCGCCACCGGGGCCCTCAGTCCAGTCTCGCGTCGTCTCGTCGACTCTGCGCGAGCGGTTCTGGCGACTCGCACGCCCGAGCGGACCGCACTGGTGACAGGCCGGTCCCGACAGCGGCGACTGTTACGGGGGACTCTCCGCCCCGCTGGCGGTCCGACAGCACGGGTGTGCGTGAGACCCCGTGGAGACTCTGGTGTGCTGTCACGGACCCCGGAGGATACGGTACAGGATGGCACAGGGACGGACCATCGCGTGGCCGAGTTCGGCGATGACGAAATCCCGCTCGTGACGACGGTCGTAGACGTACAGGACAACGGGGAGGCAAAGTCCGATCGAGAAGACCGTGAGTACTGCGACCTCCGAACCCCCGAATCCGAGAAAGGATACCACAAACACGAGCGCGGTCAGAACGACACCGCCGATTCCGAGCGCGTACGACGCCCGGGCCAGTTCGAACACGACGGTCTCTCTGGACAGACTGTCGCTGTTGGCGCGCCCTGTGTCCGTGTCCGTGCGCTCGCTCATCGACAGGTATGTCGGGTCCGGAACGGATATACCGGCCGGAGGGTTTCACGCTGTGAGACGCGAGAGACGCTCGATCTCCCAACGATGTAACAGCCGCCGCGGTGGCGTCCGACACAACTGTCTGTCTGCAAAACGAGAGTCCACCAGCATCTGTAGCGGATGCGACGCTCACGGAGCACGCAGATATGGAGAACACGATAGTGCAGAACCGCGAGGAACTGGCAACGACGCGGGCACGGGAACTCGCGCTCGACTGCGTCGAGGCCGGTATCGAGGCCGCCCACCCGCGCCGGGTCGTCCGGTCGTCCGTCTCGCTGGACGGTGACGACCTGACCGTCGGGAACACGACCTACGACCTCTCGGAGCACAGCGAACTGCTGCTGGTCGGTGGCGGGAAGGCCACGGGGGCGGTCACCACGGTGCTGGCGGACATCCTCGGGGACAGACTCTCCGGCGGTGCCATCGTCACCCCGGACCCAGTCTCGGTCGCGGGTGTCGAGTCCGTCGCGGGGGGCCATCCCGTGCCGAACGAGGGAAGCGTCGCGGGTACCCGCCGCGTCCTCGAACTCGCGGACGGGGCCGACGAGGAAACGCTCGTGCTCGCGGCCATCACCGGCGGCGGGAGCGCACTGATGACCGCCCCCGCACGCGGGGTCGACCTGGCCGACATCCAGGCCGTGACCGAGACGATGCTCGACGCCGGGGTGGCGATTCACGAGGTCAACGCCGTCCGCAAGCACGTCTCGGCGGTCAAGGGCGGCAGTCTGGCCCGTCGCGCAGCGCCGGCAACGGTCTGTACACTGGTGCTCAGCGACGTCGTGGGCAACGACCTGAGTGTCGTCGCGAGCGGGCCGACCGTCCCCGACGACTCGACGTACGCCGACGCACGCGACGCGCTCGACCGTCACGACATCGACGAACCGTCGGCGGTCCGTGACAGACTCGACGCCGGCGCGGCCGGCGGTATCCCCGAGACACCCGACGCCGCGGACCCCGCCTTCGAGCGTGTCGATAGCCACGTTCTCGCCGACGGGATGACCGCTCTCCGGGCCGCACGCGACGTCGCAGACGGGGCCGGCTACCGGACGCTCGTGCTCTCCTCGCGTCTGCGGGGCGAGGCCCGCGAGGCGGCGACGTTCCACGCGGGTGTCGCCGAGGAGTGCCACGCAACGGGGGTGCCGGTCGACCCGCCCGCGGTTCTGCTCTCGGGCGGCGAGTTGACGGTCACGGTCAGAGGCGACGGGGCCGGCGGGCCGAACACGGAGTTCGCGCTGGCGAGTGCACTCGAGATACCGGCACCGGGAACCACCGTCGCGGCGGTGGACAGCGACGGCATCGACGGTCGCGCCGACGCGGCGGGCGGACTCGTCGACGCCGACACTGACACCGGCGACGCTCGCGCGGCGGTGGCGGCCAGCGACACCGCAACGTACCTCCGCGAGCACGCCGGCGCTATCGTCACCGGTCCCACGGGCACGAACGTAAACGACCTCCGGGTGCTCGTCCTGACCGACGGGTAGTGCCCGAGACGACCTCACACTCCGCTGGAACCTTTTTTATCGTGGAACACACAATAGCGGGTATGTCGACAGAGTTCGAGTGGCTAACTCTCGAGGAGGGCGAGGATGTCCTCTGGTCGAGTCGCGCACACGAGTACTCTCTGTACGTCGGTGTCGTGTTCGGCGCGTTGTTTCTTCTGGTCGGTAGCGTTCTCGCGTGGCTCTCCTACCAGAACACGCAGTATGTCGTCACGAGCAAGCGCATCTACGCCAAGCGGGGTATCCTCTCTCGCAACGTCAAGACCGTCGACTTCGAGAAGGTCCAGAACATCAACTACACGCAGGGCGCACTCGGAGCGCAGTTCGGCTACGGGAACGTGGAAGTCAGCACCGCCGGGAGTTCCGGGGCCGAGGTCACGTTCCGGAGCATCCCCGACCCGGCGAGCGTTCAGGAACTGATCGACCGCGAGATCAATCGCGGTCGGGACACGGACCGCGAGACGTCCGACCAGAAAGGCGACGTTCTCGACGAGATCGTCACGGAGTTGCGGGCGATCCGGAATCTGCTGGAGGAGCAGTCCACCACGCAGACCGGCCCCGACGAGCAGGGAGAGCGCGAGCGCCTGGCCGGCGAGCCGCGACCCGCCGAGTCGGGGGGTGAGGACTCCCCATGACCGACGGGGACACCGTCACCCACGACTGGTTGCGGTTGCGAGACGACGAGGAACTGCGCTGGCAGTCGCGGCCACGGATCTTCGACGCCGCGTCGTCTGTCGGTGTCGGTCTGCTCGTTCTCGCCGGCGGTATCGTCGGTGCGACACTGGAGACGGTTCTGTTTGCGGGTCTCTGCCCCGTCGGCGCACTGATCGCAGTCTGGGGGGTGCTCTCGAACCGCCGGACCTGGTACGTCATCACGACCCGTGGCCTGTACGCCCGGACCGGTGTTCTCGGCCGCCAGGTCCGGTCTGTCGAGCACCACCGCGTCCAGAACAGTCAGTACCGGCAATCGGTGACCGGGACCCTGTTCGGACACGGCTCGGTCGAGATTGACGTTGCCGGCGGTCCCGATATCACGTTCGGTGGCATCTACGACCCGGACGAGATTCAGGCGGCCATCCGAGAACAGACCGGGCGGTCGTCCGGTGGGCGCTCCATCCCGGGGACCCGCGAGGCGTGGCTCGACGTTCTCGAGGAGCTGCGGGAGCTTCGAACGACACTCGAATCCGAGCGCTGAGCGGGCACGAGGAGCAAACCGCGCACCTGCCGCCGACACGCTCCCCGGGGTGAGTGCCGAGGCGGTCGAGTGGTGGGAACCCTGGGCCTGCAACCGGGACGCCACGGTCCACGTCTGACCGTCACCGGGTACCGGCGGGACCGCTGTCGGTTCTGCGCACCCGGCGGACTACCGCGGCGAGCGCGGCGAGCCAGATACCGAGTTCCACAACCGACGACAGCGTGCCGATGTAGAACGTGGCGAACTCGACAGGCGGGAGCGACACCTGTGACTCGTGTTCGACGAGCGGCCAGAGGAGAAACTGGGTGTCGGCTGGACGCCCGTTGAGCACCATGTGCAGGGCGTCGAGTGCGAGATGTGAGACCCACCCGACGGCGAACGCGAGCCAGGTCTGCCCGCGAACCGCGAGCCAGGTCCGCCCGCGAACCGCGAGCACCGCCGCGGGCACGCCGACGACGGCGACGGCGAACGCCGAGTGTGCGACGGTGTGGAACTGCGCGGTCAGCACCGTTCCGAGCGGTTTGTCGACGAGGTCGGGGACTGCCGCCCCGGCGACAACAGCCAGCACCGGGAGCGACCGGTGCAGTCCCAGCAGATACCCCGCGACGAGGTGTGTCGGGTAGAGCACAGGTGTACGCTGGTGAGCACTCGCAATAGACGTTCGGATGCCGGGAGTCCGGACAGTCGGAGCGACATCGCCTCCCGCCGGTAGTGGTAAGTGAGCAGAGAGCAAATTTCCCGTCGATGTCACGCCGGCAGAGCGGCTCGCAGCAGACGGCCACGGACAGCTACCCGCTCGTCGAGGGTGCAGTTCTCGGCGGAGCGGCGTTCGCCCTGGGTCTGGTCGTGACCTTCGTGGTGTCACGGCTGGACGACGACCTGAGCGAGCGGATGGACTCGCTGTCCGAACTGGGGACGTTCACCGGGTTCGACGTCGGCACGCTCGATGCGGTTATCTGGGTCGCTCTCGAGGCACAGTTTGTCGACATCGAGTCCACCTTCGAGGGGGGTGGAACGTCCGAGACGGAGACGGTGATGTTGCTCTCCGAGGCGTCGTTTCCCGAACTGGTCTACACCGGTCTGGTCGTTGGCACGCTGGTCGCGACGGGGTTTCTGCTCGTGCGCCTCGCGGGTGCACCCTCCGGGAGGGAGGCGTTGCTGCACGGCGCGACGCTGGTCGTCGGCTACCTCCCGCTCACTCTCGTCGGTATCTTTCTCTCCCGGTCGAGTCAGTCGAGTTCGGCACTCGGGACGACGACCAGTATCACCGTCGGGCCGGACCTGCTCGTGGCGGTCCTGCTCGCGGGCCTGCTCTTTCCCGTCGTGCTCGGCGCGCTCGGTGGCTATCTGGCGTTCACACAGCAACCGTCACGCGGGCAGCGGCTGTAACTGTCCCGGGACACGAGGGCGGCCCCTGTGTCGGGCGCGGCTGTTAGGGGACGGGCGGGGTCGAACCCAAACCGTCTTGCCCCGGAGGGGCCATACTCGTCTCATGACCGCATCGCGGACCGTGGAACTCGAGGGGCACATCATCGACTCGGGGATGCTCCAGACCTGTTTTGGACTCATCATGGACATGGGCGGCTCCTTCGAGGTCGAGACGTTCGAGATCGGCCGTCACGAGACCGCCGAGTCGTACGCCCGCCTGCTGGTGACAGCCGACGACGACGCACACCTCCAGCGCATCGTCCACGAACTCCACCAGAACGGCGCGAACCCGACAGACCCGAGAGACGCCTCGCTCGAACCGGCACCCGCGGACAGCGTCGTCCCGACGGGCTTTTACTCGACGACCAACCACCCGACAGATATCCGCCACGAGGGTGAGTGGCTCCCGGTCGAGAACATCGAGATGGACTGTGCGGTGGTGGTCGACCCCGAGGAGCAACGGGCGTACACGGAGATCCTGAGCGGTGTCGACGCGGGCGACCTCGTCGTGACGGGCAACACCGGCATCCGGGTCAGTCCGCCCGAGCGACCCCGGAACAGGGAGGGCGCGTTCGGGTTCATGCAGGGTGGTGTCTCCTCGGAACGGCCCTCGGAGTCGACCATCGCGAAGATCGCCGAGGCAATCGCCGAGACCCAGCGTGACGGTGGTGACGTGCTCGCGGTCTGTGGCCCGGCGGTCATCCACACCGGCGCACGCGAGGACCTCGCCCGGATGGTCCGGGAGGGCTACATCGACCGCCTCTCTGTGGGGAACGGGTTCGCCGTCCACGACCTGGAACGGGACCTCTACGGCACCTCCCTCGGGGTCGACACGGAGACACTCGACCACCCGCGAAAGGGCCACAAACACCACATCTACACGATAAGCGAGGTTATCCGCGCGGGTGGTATCGAGGCCGCAGTCGCGGACGGCACTGTCGAGTCGGGCGTGATGTACGAGTGTGTCCAGCGGGACGTGCCGTACGTCGTCGCCGGGTCCATCCGCGACGACGGGCCGCTCCCCGACACCATCACCGACGCCATCGAGGCACAGAACGCCATCCGCGAGCAGGCCCACGAGGCCGACCTCGTGTTGATGCTCGCGACACTGCTTCACTCTGTCGCGGTCGGGAACTGTCTCCCCTCGACGACGAAGACCGTCTGTGTCGATATCAACCCCGGGACGGTCACGCAACTGGTCGACCGCGGCAGCGCACAGGCTGTCGGGATGGTCACGGATGTCGGAACGTTCGTACCCACGCTGGCGGACAAACTCGACGGCGACGCCTGAACCGGCGCGAACCTGGGGCGTTCAGTCCCGTCCTGTTCTGTGGACGATTCCCCCGCGGTGGAGAAACTGTCCCCGACGCTCACTCGACCAAGACGGCGTTGACCTGCCCGTCCTGACCCGGTCGCGATGTCACACGGGCTCGGCCGGCACCCGTCTCGACGATTGCGCCCTTTGTAACGATGTTCCGTCGTGCGTAGTTGGGGTCCGACGGGTTCTCGACGACGTCCTCCAGGGTTGCCGCGACGGTGCCGTCGTCGGTTGCCACGCTCGCGGTGTCGACACGGAGCGCGCGGACCTTCGTGCCGGTCCCCCGGGTATCGACAGTCTTGAGTTTTGTCTCGCCGACCTGTGGTTCGGTCGGTTCCGAGCCGAGTTCGTGCTTGCGTCGGTCCCGATTCGGCCGCAACCGGCCGCCTGTGCGCTTGCGCAGGGAGCGTCCGTGGTCTGTCATATCTCTACAATCGACGACGCGACACTTGAACCTCTCGACTCCGCCGTCGGTGACGGGAGTCGGCGTGCTATCTGTGCCCGGTCGCGCCAGGGTCGACCGCCATCGACCGGCTTTTGAGGCTCGCAGCCAACCACTGTGTATGCGAACCGTCGACGCTGCCGGGCTGGAGATCGGTGACGACTCCCCGCCGCGCATCATGGGTGTACTGAACGTCAGTCAGGAATCGCCGTACGACCCGTCGGTGTTTGCCGACCCCGGCGAGGCGGCAGTCTACGTCGACGAGATGATAGACGAAGGGGCCGATATCGTCGACATCGGACTGGAGTCGGCAAACAAGCAGTTCGAGGTGCTCTCCCCCGAGGGCGAACTCGACCGACTCGACACCGCCGTCGCGGCGATGGAGTCGACGGGCGGTGACGCCGTCTTCTCCATCGAAACCCGCTACCACGAGGTTGCCGAGGCCGCACTGTCCCGGGGGTTCGACATGGTCAACGACATCTGTGGCTTTGCGGACCCGGAGATGCCGCGGGTCTGTGCGGAGTACGACGTGGCAGTCTCGAAGATGGCGAGTCCACCGGACCTCGAACGGCCGGGTGCCATCGAGGATGTCGACGACATCTACGCGGCCCTCGGTCGCAACGGGCTGACCGACAAGACGATCGTCGACCCGGCGTTCGGCGGGTGGAGCGAGGCAAAGACCCTCGCGGACGACCGGGAGACGTTCCGCCGACTCCGGGAGTTTCGCGCCATCGGTCACCCGATACTGGTCTCGATAAACCGGAAGAACTTCCTGCGCGATATCGCCGGCCGCTCGACAGACGAGGCGCTTCCTGTCTCGCTCGCCGCCACCGCGATGGCCGTCGAGCGCGGGGCACACGTCATCAGGACACACGACGTCGCGGAGACCCGGGACGCCGCACTGGTCGGTGACACGTTCACCCGCGACAGGACAGTCGAGACTGTCGGCGGGGTGCGTATCGAGGAACACGACGTGACCACCCCCGGTGACGCACAGCGCCACATCGACCGCGTCCGGTCGGGACGACCCGAACCGGGAACGGTCGGCACCGACGGTGACGGGACTACCGCCGTCTCGCGGGTCTACACACTCTCCGGACTCGACGGGACCGCCCGGCAGCAACTGGAACGACTCGCCCCCGACCACGGTGTGTTCGTCACCGGGGCGGACAGCACAGACGAGGTACTGCTGGCCGGGTCCGTGGAGTCGCTGCGCTCACTCGCGGCGGCAGTCGAGGAACCGTCGGCACTGCACGACGTACTCGCGGTGATCTGATGGAGTTCGCGGTCTGGGAATCCGCCTACGAGGCGATACTGGCGGACCTTGGCTACGGTCGGGGTGCCGACGAACGCGCCCGTGACCTGCTCGGGGACCTGCTCGAACCGCCGGTCGGCGTGGCACCCGCTCTCGACGGTGCGACGGTGGCGGTGGCGGGTGGTGCCGACTGTCTCACGGAGACAGGCAACCTCGCGCTCGCCCGCGGGGCAGATATCGTGTTCGCGGCCTCGAACGCGGCCCGGCGTCTCCGGGACCACGACGTTCCGGTCGACTGCATGGTGACCGACCTCGACAAGAGCCCCGCGACCGCACGGGACCTGACCGCCGAGGGGACGCCGGTGGCCGTCCACGCCCACGGTGACAACCTAGAGCTGCTCCGCAGGGTGGTTCCGGAGTTGCGCCCGGGGGCGGTGATTCCGACGACACAGGCCCGGCCTGCGGGGGTGGTGCGCAACTACGGCGGGTTCACCGACGGCGACCGGGCCGCCTTTCTCGCAGACGCGATGGGTGCCGACCGACTTTGCTTCCCGGGATGGGCGTTCGACGACCCGACTGTCGGTGCCGAGAAGAGACGGAAACTCGGCTGGGCCGAGCGCCTGCTGTACTGGCTCGAACGGCGACGCGACGAGCGATTCCGTGTTCTCGACGGGCGGCGACCGGACATCGTTGCTCCCGACTGGACCGGATGACGGCTCGGCGGGCCTCACCTGCCGTTTCACTCACGCGGCACGAACGACAGATTGCTGTTACGTCTGCCGGCCGCGGCACCGCGACCCATCCCCTCGCACTCATTGCGCACGGACCGCGTGTGCGGCGGACAAAACAGATTTAATCTGGGCACGACAAGATTGGACACCAGTGGTCGCGGTAATCCACGCTCGCGACACCAAGTTTTAAATCCTGGCGATACTAGTTAACACGTGCCATGATAGACAGACTGGAGAAAGAAGTAGACATGCTGGAGCGACATCTGCAGGTATTGCGGATGGTAATAAAGAACGAACCGATCGGCATCGTGAAGATGTCGAACGAGACGGGATACCCACACCACAAGGTGCGCTACTCGCTACGTGTTCTCGAGGAGGAGAACCTCATCGAACCGTCGAGCCAGGGAGCGATTACGACCGAGGACACCGCGTCGTTCGTCGAGGACCTCGACAGTAAGATCGACCACACTGTCGACAAACTCGACGGGATGAAAATCGAGGAGACACTCGAAGTGGAGAGCTAGTCCCTGCTGTGCGTTCGGGTCCCCGACTCTCGACTGGACGGTGATCTCACGTCTGTTGCCCCGGAGACGGGCACCGCTCAGTTTGCCGATTCGCCGGTCTCGTCCGTCTGACTGTCGAGTATTGCCGACAGTCTCTCGTAGTCCGCCCGGAGTGTGTCGAACCGCTCGCGCAGTTTCTCCTGCTCCCGTTCGAGTTCCCGCACGCGCTGCCGGAGTCGCTCAACCTCCGGTATCGATTCGTTCTGCTCGCCTGCATCAGTGACAGCCTCGCTCTGTTGTTCCGACTGTCTGTCCACCTCGGGACTCTCGCTCTCGACCGCCGCCTCGTCCTGTCTGTCCTGCTGGGTCTGCGTGCCCTCCGGGGTGGCCGGTGTGTCCGCCGACGCCCCGTGGTCCGCAGTCTCCTCGGGGGCCGCGTGGTCGTCGACGGACACTGTTTCGAGTGGTGTCTCGCCGGGGGTCCGGGCGGGGTCGACCGACGGCACGGTGTGGACAGTCTGGTCCGCGTCGGGGGTCGACGTGCTCGCGGCCGGTCGGCTGTTAGCTCCAGTCTCGGACACGTCGTCTCCGGACCCCTGCTCCGGTTCGGGCTCGGGTTCGGGGATGTCGAGCGGCTCGATGTCGACCGGTCGGACCTCGTAGAGACCCACCTCGTCGGTGGCCTCCTGGAACGCCCGGTCGCCGTGTACGAGCTGTGCTGACTGGCCGACGTAGGCCACGGTTCGCTGCTTGCCGGCGTGGTAGACCAGGTAGTAGTCGCCGCTGAGAACGTTCTCCGAGAGTTCGACGTACCCGGTGAACCCACCCGTCGAGAGGGTCCGGTGGACGTCCAGCAGGGGTGTCTGCTCGGTGTAGAAACTGTCCCGGACCTCCTCGCTTTGCTCCTGCATGACGGCGAGAACGGGGAGTGCCGCGGACGGGGAGACGTAGGCAGTCCCCGATGCCCCCTCGAACGCGTCGATACCGCCCCCGTGGACGGCGACCCCCGACCCGCGGGTGACAAACAGCTCCGCGCCACCGGCGCGGACGACGCCGGAGAACTCCTCGGCGGTGAGTCGCTCCAGTCCGCGGTAGCCGTCGTCGAATCGGCGCTGTTCCCACCCGTCGATGCGGTCCAGGACACGCGTGCCCATTGTTCGACTAGACCGACACGCGACAGGACAGATATACCTTGCGGGCGACTGTCGGACGACGAGAGGGGTCGTGTCCGCCGTCCACACGTTCCGTCCTCGAACCCGCTCAGAGCGTGGTTTCGACGGCACGCCCGAGCGAGGCGAACTGCTCGCTCGCAGTCGAGTCCGGGGCGACAGCACGCACCGGTTGGCCGATACGCTGTGCGTCGGCGAGCGGTTCCGACTCGGGTACGGTGGTGACAGGTGCGCCGAGTGTCGACGCGAGGCGGTCGCGGTTCACGGCCGTCCCGGCACGGTTCAGCACCACACCTGCGAGCGGTGTGTGCACCTCGCGGGCGAGTTCGCGCGTCCGGATTGCGCCGGCGAGCGCCGCCCGCGTGGGACCGGTCACGAGCAGTGCCGCGTCACCGGCGAGCAGTGCCACGCCCGCGTCGCTGTGCATTCCTGCGGGGGCGTCGACGACGACGCGATTGTACTCCCGCTCGACGGCACCGACCGCGTCGACCAGCGCTGCCGGGTCTGCCGCCCGGACCCCGGCCAGTGACCGCCCGCAGGGGAGCACCGCAACCGGTCCGTCCTCCCTGACTGCCTCTACCGCCGACGCTCGCCCCGCGAGCACGTCGTGCAGGTCCGGTCCCCGCGAGGACGGGAGGTCCGCCATCCCGAGGTCCGCGTCGACCGCAACCGCACCCAGTTCCGCCGCGACGTTGTACGCGACGGTGGTCTTGCCGACACCCCCCTTTCCGGCGGTGACTGTCAGTATCATGTGAGCCGTTCGAGTGCCGACAGCGGCACCTCCACCTCGTCGACCCGCTCCCCCAGGTCCCCGGCGTCGAGTCGCTCGATGCGGTCCCTGTCGGCGTCGAGTCGCTCACACAGTGTCTGTACCGCCTCGATACCGCCCGCGTCGTCGACGGCCGCCCGCGCCTCCGCTGCCGTCTCGACCGCCGCGAGTCGCTCCGCTGTCTCCAGACGCCCCTCGACGGCCGCCAGCCACGCGTCCACCGCCGCCCCCGGTGTCTGGCCGACCGCGTGCTGCGTTCCCGCTGGCCCGAACTGTCCCGTGTCCGTTTCGCCGCTCGCGCCCGCGTCGCTCGTCTCTCTTTCAGTCTCGGTTCCGGGCCTGTCTGGACCGCTCCACGGGTTGTCCTGCCGGGCACCGGTCGACTGGTCACCGGAGCCGGGGACGGCGTCGCGGGGCGGGGCGGCCTCGCCGAGCGAACGGACCAGTTCCTCGGGCGTGGGCGTCTCGTCTCCCGTGTCCGGGACGGGTCCGGTCTCGACGACGGTTGCCGGCGGCTCGGCGGGGTCTGCGGGCGAGGCGTACCCCAGCACCAGCGGCTCACCGGCCGTCACGACCCCCTCGAACCCGGTGTCGTCCCAGCCCGCCGCGGGCCGGTTGTGCCGTCTCGGCGGCCAGACCGGCTGGAGGCTGCTCTCTATCTCGATGCGCCTGTTCGCGTCACTCGTCACGACCAGTTCGACGAGCGTCGCCTCGCCCGCGTGTGTGAGTTGCCAGTCCAGCGTGACCATGTGCCCGCTGGTCGCGCCCTCGGTGTTAAATCCGGGCCCTGACGGTGGACGCCCCGCGTCCACGCGGTAATGTCGGGGACACTCTCTCCAACCAGCGAGTTTGCCGAGCCTATGTGTCCACCGGCAAGCCCCATCTGCTCACGGGCGCGTAGCGCCCGTTTGCATGGTCCGTGGGGCCTCCGGTCCCACGCTACCCTCACCAGGCGAGTGGCAGTTCGTCTGCCCGAGCGCAGTAGGGTGGGGTTGTTGACCGCCGGTCTCTACCACCGACGGAACGCGTACAGGTAGCCGAGTCCAACCGAAAGAGTGAGCGCGACGAGCAGGCAGAGTTGCTGAACCGCGGCAACCGAGGGCTCCCGGAGGAGACCACGCAACCGACCCGGACCGGCGGTGAGGGCGAGATGCCGAAGGTAGTCCCGCTCGGCGTCGCCGCGGTCGCTCCCGAGACTCTCGACTGCCCGCTTCGAGTACCCCTGCCAGAACGCCCGCCGCAGGAGCCAGGGCACCTCGGTCCGGTACGCGAACACCTTGTGTGCGACAACCGCCTCGGGGTTGTAGAGCACGCCGTGTCCGAACGTCTGTCGCATCCGGATACAGAACTCCGTCTCCTCGGCCTGGAGGTTGTCGTCGCCGGCCAGCCCAACCTGCTCGTCGAACCCGCCGAGTTCCTCGAACACCTCGCGACGAAAGGAGATGTTCGACCCCATCGTGTTGCGCACCTCCGTCCAGTCCTCCAGCCGTGGCTCGTAGGTCACCCCGACCAGCCAGGAGAACTCCTCGGGCAGGTGGTCGGGTTCGCCGTCGACCCACTCCGGCACCATCCGCCCGCCAACCGCGAGTGCCTCTTCCTCGTAGCCCCGGCAGAGCTGTTCGACCCAGTCCTCGCGTGCGACGGCGTCGTCGTCGAGAAAGGCGATAACGTCGCCCGTTGCCGCCTCCACACCGCGCGTGCGACTGTACGAGAGTCCGCGGGTCCGGTCGTTGCAGCGAACCCTGACACGCTCGTCGTCACCGAACGCCTCCCGGACGCGCTCACAGACCGTGTCGTTTCCGTCGACGACCACCACGAGTTCGACGCCGTCGTGTGTCTGCCCGAGAACACTCTCGGCGGCCGCGCGGAAATCGTCGTACCGCTTCTCGGCGTAGGTACAGACAACAACCGAGACCTGCATCTGTCCGCTCTTTCCCCGACCGGCGTATAAGCGCTGTGACTCCCGGTCGTCCGAACCGCACGACACCGCCGCGGTCTCCGGGCGGCGAAATGACTAATCCCCCCCGCGCCAAAGAGGGACACAGATGCCACCGGGTCTCCTTGCCGGACTGCTCTCGCGCGGGCCGTCGACACAGACGGTGGCCGAACTGCAGTCCACACTCGACGAGCACGTCGACGCCGACGAGCAGGTACAGTACCGCCTGCCGGGGTCGGGGGCGCTCGTCCGCAACTCCGGCGGGGAGAGCCACGAGATTGGCGACGCCTCGCTCGCGGTGGTGACCGACCACCGTGTGCTGTTTGCCGCCGTGGACGACGGAGTGACGGTGTTCGACCTCCCGCACTCGCAGGTGGGGGCGGTGGACCTCGACAGCGGGCTGTTCCGGGCGGTGCTCACCGTCGAGCACTGGCAGGACGACCGGTACCAGTTCCGCCCGGCCAGCGGTGACGCGACGGCGGCGGTCGAGTACATCGGCGAGGCGAGCGACTGCTGGCAGTTCGTCGATACCCTGCTCGAGGAACTCGATGGACACGCCGACCGCATCGAGGCGGCAATCGAGGCGGGGGCACTCGACAGGGTCCAGACGGTGCTCGCGGCGGCGAGCGAGACGACCGACGAACTCGACGAGCGGGTGCGCGCGGCCGGACTGGAGTCGGCACTCGGGGACCGGGTCGACGCGGCCAGGCGCAACCTCCAGCGGACGCGTGTTCGGACCCGGCGGGAACTGGCCCGCTCACTCGTTGCCGAGGCCGAGTCCCGACACCTCGAGGGCACCGACGTCGACTACACCGGCGCGTACGAGCGCTACGACCGGGCCCGCTCGCACCTCCTGACGGCCCGGTCTATCGCGGCGGAGCACGATCTTGACACGGCGGCGGTCGACGGGGCGCTGGCGGACCTCGACGACCGGGTCGACCTGCTCGCGGCACAGCCCGTCGGACTCGCCAAGCAGGCCACTGAACGTGCACTCGGGACCGACGACCCCGTGGTCAGAGTCGAGATGATGCGGGCCGCGCTCGACTGGTACCACGAGGCGCTGACCGCCGGCTGGGGGACCGCTCTCGGTCGACGCTCCGACCGCGAGGAGCTCCGCTTTCGCGTCGCACTGCTCGCCGACGGACTGGTCGAGGCCCGCCGGACCTGCGCCGCGGAACGCGAGGCGACCGGCGACGAACTTGCCGACGCCGACGACACCGTGGCTGCCTGCGAGCAGTACAGGGCCGCCCGCGAGGAGCTGACAGCCGCCCTCGACATCGCTCACGAGTTCCGTACACCCGACTCCGACCTGATCGAGGAGGAGCTGTCCCGCGTACGCTGGAAACGCCAGGTCACGCCGGCGTGACGGGCGCAGGTGTATCCTGCCGGTTTCGGGTGCTGATGAGAGGGACCCGGACAGATTACGGAAAATCCGAGGTGAAATCCTCGCGCTTCAGCGCGGGGAGGAGGTCAAGACCGAAGTAACGCCGGCAGGTCGTTCACCGAGTCGACGACGCTGCTCGCGCCAGCGGTCTCGA
>CAYZGA010000011.1:0-11702 GCA_964477945.1 uncultured Halobacteriales archaeon | reverse complement strand
AACGCCGGCAGGTCGTTCACCGAGTCGACGACGCTGCTCGCGCCAGCGGTCTCGAACTTGCGGCGACCCTCGGACCCGGACAGGCCGCCGGTGAGAACGCCGATTCCGCGGTAGCGCCGGTTGTCGACACCGCACGCGTTGACCGCCGTCCGGACGTCGTCGAGGGTGTCGCCGACGAACGCGACGCTGTCGGCGTCGAACCGCTCGGCGAGTGTCACCAGCGCCCCGGGGTCCGGCTTGCCCGCCGTCGGGTCGTCCATCGTGAACCGGTACTCCTCGGGGACCGACAGCCCCGCGCGGTCGAGCGCTATCTCCGCCTCGGCGGCCGGTCGACCGGTGAGCACACCGACCGGCAGGTCCAGCGCGTCGAGGGTCTCCGCTGTCACCAGCACCTCCTCGTCGTGGATGTACCCCGGCGTGTCCAGCTCCGGACGGTCCCCTTCGAGTTCCCGGTACAGCTCGCTCCCGAGGTAGAGTTGCTGGAAGACAGTCCGGTGGCGGTCGGGCCGCCAGGCCGTGAACACGCGCTCGCGGGCCGCCGGCGAGAGTTCGTTGGCGACGACCGACCGGGCCGCCGAGAGACCGCCGCCCGTTCGCGCGATGGTGTCGGTAAACGAGTCGACCGACCGGTCCATCCCCTCCTGCCGTGCCAGCACGTACAGCGCCGCGGCGTCGGTGAGTTCCCAGTCGTTGTTGAACCCGCCGGCCTCCTTGAACTGCTGGACGGCCGCCCGGTCGACCCCGTCCCCGTGAACGTGCTCGACGGTCTCGACAATCGTCCGCCGGTAGGACGACGAGACGTCAACCAGCACGCCGTCGACGTCGAGCACGACTGCGTCGACGTTCATGCACGGACGCAACGTGCTCGGTGTTCAAAGCGGTTGTGAATCCGGTAACCTCCCGCCCGGAGCCCGAACGCATTTGGCAGTAACAGCCGTCCCGACAGATATGCACACACGACGGGCAACACTGGGGGCACTTGCCGGGGCCTGCGCGACGGCACTCGCGGGCTGTTCATTTCTCGACGACGCGCTCGAACAGTCGGCAGACCCCGCAGCCGTCGAGCCATCGGCGGTCGACTCGACATCGTTCCAGCACGACAGCCTCACCGAGCAATCTTTCGAGGAGACTGTCGAGGTAGGGGGCGAGAGCCGCGACGTCAAGCTCACCAACTGGACGAACCGGTACACGACGTCGGTCCCTGGCTCCGACATCGAGGCGGCGCGGTTCTCGCTCTTTACCACCCCCACGGTGAGTGTCGCCGGGGAGAGCGCCAACCCGTTCGGACGACTCGACCGGGAGCGGCTACTCCGTGCGATGGTCGAGCGCGTCGACACCGGTCCCATCGAGCGTATCGAGCGCGTCGGCGAGCGAACCCTGTCTGTGCTCGGCGGGTCGGTCACCGTCGGCGAGTTCGAGGCGGAGACCGAACAGACCGGGGTGGGGCTCCGCCTGCACCTCGGTGACTACGCCCATGACGGCGACCTGCTCGTGTTCCTCGGCGTCCACCCCGAACTGCTCGACCTCTCCGGTGATATCGATACGCTCGCCGAGTCTACGGTTCACCCCGCCGAACGACCGTGACCGGCGACGGGTCGAGTTCCCCTCCGGGGTGGGGTGAACGTCGCCGTCGAGGCGTCGACGACCCGACCGGGACCGGCAGTCCCGTCCGTTGCCGGCCTGGCCGACGGGACACACAGACCGGTTGGTGCGCATCCGGTCGACCGGATGTGACAGCGGTTGCAAGGTCCGCCGCCACTGCTCCGGGTTAGCCCGGCGTGAACGGAGAGGAACTCCGTTTCTCGGGCAGTCGGGCGTCGCCCGACGACGCCGGGATTCCCTCGCCGTATCGGGGGAGACAAGCTAGCCGGATGCGGTGCCGCGAATCCGCTCGCGGACGTCGGGAATCTGCTCCGGGTCGACGACGACGGCGACCGAGTCGCCGGTCTCGATGTGGGTCTGCGGGAGCGGGATGGTCATCGCGCTGTCCGCCCGGCCGTGCGCGTAGATGCGTGCCTCGCCCGGCAGTTCCACGTCGACGACGCGCTCCCCGATAACGGGTGCGTCCTCCGGAACGGTGACACTGGCCAGCGAGAGCTGTTCGGCGATCTCCGCCACGACGCTGAAGTTGCCGCCGAGCAGTGCCGTCTTCGCGCCCGCCGCACCGAGTCCCTCCGGGTAGATAACCTCGTCGGCGATGTCGCTGTATCGCTCGTACAGCGGTTCGCTGACGTCCTCGTCGACCCGGAGGACCGTCCGGCAGTCGTGTGCGTCGCCGACGACACACGCCGAGAAGTTCGTGTTCAGGTCACCGGTCAGCCCGGCCACCGCATCGACATCCGCCAGCCCCGCCTGCTCCAGAACCGCCTCGACACCACCGTCACCCTCGACGGTGTCGAACCCGTTGTCCCGGGCGCGCCGGACACGCTCCTGGTCGCTGTCGATGACAACCACCTCGTGGCCCTCGTCGCGGAGCGTGCTCGCGGTCCGCCGCCCGACACGTCCGTACCCGACGATGATGAACCTCATACCGCCTCCTACGGCAGCCAGTACAAAAACGTCCGGGCCCGCCGGAGTCTCTCAGGGGCTCACCCCACACCGAGGGTGAGAGGCCGGGCCACCCGGCGGTCAGGTCCGTAGCGCGTCCTCGCGCTCGGTGGCCTCCAGTGTCCGCTCCTCGATGTCGGTTGCCACCACCGCGGGCTTGTACGCCGCCCCGTCGATGAGGTCCGTGTCGACCGAGGACTCGACGTACCGGGCGAACGCGCGCCGCTCGGGCGGGAGTCGACCGTACAGCACCTCGTCGGCGACGAGGTCGTAGACGGGGATGCGCGGTGTGAGCAGCGTGTTCTCCCCGACGACGCTCCCCTCGCCGACGACGAACCCGCTCGTGACACGACAGCCAGCCCCCAGCGAGACGTCGTCCTCGATGACGACCGGCGCGTCCTCGACGGGTTCGAGTACACCGCCGACCAGCGTGTTCGCGCCCAGTTTCACGTTCGTGCCGACCTGTGCACAGGAGCCGACCGTGTCACACGAGTCCACGAGCGTCCCGTCACCGACGAACGCGCCGACGTTCACGAACGACGGACTCATCAGGATGGCGTCCGCGCCGACGTGTGCACCCCGCCGGACGACCGTCCCGTCGGGCGTGTTGCGCGCCCCGCGCTCGCCGAACTCGTCTGTGTCCGCGAGCGGGAGCACGTCGTTGTAGCCGGTCGACCCGTACTCGTAGGTGGATATCCTCCGGAGCTGGAAGTTCAGCAGGACACCCCGCTTGACCCAGTTGTTTGCTACCCACTCGCCGTCGCGTTGCTCCGCGGCGCGGATCTCCCCCTCCTCCAAGCGGTCGAGAAACTCCCCGAGGAGGCTCAGGTCCTCGGCAAGGGCCGCGTCTCGCGCCTCTGACGACTGTACGCGCTCCCAGAGCGTCTCTATCTCCGATTCCAGGCTCACAGTTGCTCTCTCGGGCGGGCGCAAGTAAACGTTGGCCCCCACTGGGTCGAGGTGGTCAGGGAAAGGGGTGATGGTCGCGGTCGGGTCGCGGTTCGAACCCGAGCGCGGTCGGCGCGGTTTCGGCACGGTCCCCGAAGTACATCTCGCCGAAGGCGAGCGGCTGTGCCGCCGGGACGAGCACGCGGACAGCCTCGAACCCGAGCAGGTCGACATCGCGCGTGGTCGTCCGGGCGGCGTAGGCGTCGAGTCCGGCGTCGGCCACCCGGTCGAGCACGGCGTCGAGTTCGTCCGCCCCGTCGACGGACGCCGCGGAGATGTCCGCCCCGTCGACGGTGGCCGCGGTGTCGAGAAACGCCTCGGCGGCGTCGGGCCGGTCGGCGTACGCGCCGATTGCCCCGGAGGCCTCGGCCGCCCGGTCGGGACCCATCCCCCGGAGTTCCAGCCAGTTCTGCAGTGCTTCGGCGAGCGCCGACCCGGCGGCGGCCCCGGCGTCCAGGTCTGCGGCCGTTCCGAGCGCGAACCGGGGCCAGTCGTCGCGGTGGACCGCCGCGGCCACCACCGGCACGTCGATGTCCATCGTCAGCAACAGGAGCGTCACGTCGAGTCCCTCGGATGCCGCCCGTGCACGCATCGTCGCGACACGCTCCGAGTCGACGGCGAGTTCCAGCGGGTCGAACGACGAGTACCACGAGAGCATCGCCGCGTCCCGCTCGAGCACCTCGTACAGTCCCGAGAGCAGCGCCTCGACACCGGAGTTGCCAAAGCCGAGCCCGGTCGTCACCGCCGGCCGGTAGCGCTCCCGTGCCGGCGGGTGGTGGACGAACGCCGCGGGCAACAGCACCTGCTCGTCGCGGTGCAGGTCCGTTCCGGGCACCCACCGGATGGACTCGCCCGCCGGGGCCTGCCTGCAGACGAACGCCCCCGGGTCGACGGCAGTTTCGACCCCGCCGGAGTCGACCGCCTCGGGGGTACCGGCCCTCAACTCGTCAGTTCGGTAGACCCCAGCACAGTACCGTTCCAGCCCCTCGCCGAGCGCCTTCATAAACGCCCGGTTCCAGTCCGGGTCGACCCCGGCGGCGTTCTGTGCCGCGGTGGCGTCACTGAACACCGCCGAGTCACCCAGTCGCGCGAGGTAGTACGGGACCGGGAACGACTCGGCCTCGCCCACCTCCTGGACCACCCCCACCAGGTCGTCGAGCGCGCGCTCGGCACGCTCCAGTGACGCCTCGACGCTCCGGTCGGTGTGTGTGCGCTCGACGAACGGCTCAGGGGGTGAGCCACAGTCACAGCCCGGGACCGGCAACAGCGGTCGCTCGGTGTACGGCACGACGACCACCCGTCCGAACACGCCCGTCTCGCCGGACAGGTGACGAACAATCTCGTGGCCGGCGACCGCACCCGCGAGTCGCGCTGTCGCCGGGTCGATGTCGTCGCCGGACGTGTCCGCGGTGTCGCCGTCGTGGTTCGCCCGTACCCGCGACCGGAGACAGTCGTAACAGCCCCGGCCGGGCGCGAACCCGGTGACCGCCGCCTCGACCACCGGTAGCCCCCCCAGTCCGCCGAGTTCGACCGCGACCCAGGGTGTTCCCCCGTCGAGTGCCCGCTCGTTTGCACGCTCGAACTGGCTGTCACCGGCCGTTCCGACCACGACCGCACCGTCGGCGTCCGCGATACGCTCGGCGTCGGTGGCAGTCTCGACGCCGGCGTCGGCGAGCGCCGCCGCCGCCGCAGCAGCCCCGGGTCCGGAGCCAACAACGGTGTGCATACGCCGGGCAACGGGTCTCGACGACAAAAGGCTGACCCAGTCCCGACGGTGTCACCGACATCGGTACCTCGTGGCGACGAACCCCAGTCGTGGTCGTTCCCGTCGGTCGGGACGGTCTGTCTCTCCGGGAGGTCGTCGGTGCGGGACCAGGGTTAACCGCCGGGCGGCCCAGGTCAGGGCGTGAACGTCGCGCTCGCGCAACTCGGTATCGAGCCAGGGGCACCGGAGACGAACCGCAAGCGTGCGCTCGCCCGCATCGAGACGGCCGCCGGGCGGGGTGCGGACCTGGTCGTCCTGCCGGAACTGTTCGACGTCGGGTACTTTGCGTTCGACAGCTACGCCGACGCGGCCGAACCGCTCGACGGCGAGACGCTCCGGACCATCCGGTCGGCGGCCGTTGAGGGCGACGTGGCGGTGCTGGCCGGGAGTGTCGTCGAGGACCTCGCGGCGTCGACCGAACGGGGGTTCGAGACACCCGCGTCCGAGGGGTACGCCAACACCGCGGTGCTGTTCGACCGTGACGGCCGCCGCCGGAGTGTGTACCGGAAACACCACCTGTTCGGGTACGACTCCGCCGAGCAGGAGCAACTGACACCGGGTGAGTCACTCGATACCGCCACACTCGGGGGGTTCACCGTCGCGACGACGACCTGTTACGACCTTCGCTTCCCGGAGCTGTACCGGCGGCTGGTCGAAATGGGGGCGACACTCGTGCTCGTGCCCAGCGCGTGGCCGGCGTGTCGAGCACTGGCGACTGCTGCCGCGGGCTCGCGCCGTGGAGAACCTGCTGTACGTGGCCGCGGCCAACGGTGTCGGCGAGTTCGAGAGCGCGCGTCTGCTCGGCCGCTCTGCCGTGTACGACCCCTGGGGGACGCGGGTCGCCAGCCGCGGCGACCAGCCGGGACTCGTGACTGCACGACTCGACCCCGACGAGGTGACGCGACGCCGGGAGACGTTCCCCGCGCTCGACGACCGCCGCGACTCGCAGTAGGTCGCGTCTGCCCCTCCAGCCGATTGCCTGCGGGAGTCGCGATACCAGCACAGCCAACCGCTGTGGCGTCGACTCTGTCGGTCTCGTCCAGTGGAGCCCGGAGTCACCACGACGTGGCCAGTGCTGTCCACCGGGTACCACACCTGTCGGGCCGGAACCGGTCAGGCTCACAGGTGCGTGTCACAGTCGTGTCTGCGCCAGCAACGACCGCCGTGGGTTTAAACACGAGCAGGCACAACGTACTGTTGCCGGCGCAGACGCTTTTCACGTCGCAACCGGCAAACTGTGCGGCCGTTCCGGCACGACCCGCCGCGGGGTGCTGTCCTGCCCGGTGACAGCACCACACTCGTCCCACTCCACTTCCCCACCTCCCTCCTTCGACGCTCGAGTCGTCGGTAGCTTCCCCCGTTCGCATCATCTTTGTGTGGTAGCTACCTACGTCAGGTATGGATTACAGCTACGACGGGACCGCACACCGTGACTTGGTCGCGTCGTACGAGGCCGACGCCCCGCCGTTTCCGACACAGTCCGCGACGTTTCCGGAGCGAACCGCGCCAATCGAGGAGGTCGCCGTGCTCCGGTCACTGCTGTTCCCGCGGTGCTGGAACGCCGGGGAACTGCTCGGCAACGAGAAACTGGTCCGTGAGTACATCGAGCGACTGGGCACACTGTTCTGTCACGGCATCCAGCCGTACGAACCCGACTGCCTCTCGGACGTGGTCAGACCGGTACTCGACCGGTTGCCGGCCGTTCGCCGGCGCCTGCAGACCGATATCGAGGCGGCCTACAAGGGTGACCCGGCCGCAAAGAGTTACACCGAGGTGATAAGAGCGTACCCCGGGTTCCAGGCCATCACCATCCAGCGTGTCGCCCACCTGCTCTACGATGCCGGTGGCGAGGTGTACGCCCGCGAGCTGACCGAGGCCGCGAAGCGACTCACCGGTATCGATATCCACCCTGGCGCGACCGTCGGGGACTACTTTTTCATCGACCACGGGACCGGCGTCGTTATCGGCGAGACGACGACCATCGGTGACTGGGTCCGCATCTACCAGGATGTCACCCTGGGTGTCCTCCACTTCGAGTCCGACGAGGACGACGAACACGCGCTACGAAAAGAGTACAAGCGCCACCCGGATATCGGCGACAACGTCGTCATCGGGGCGGGAGCGAAGGTGCTCGGTCCCATCTCGGTCGGTGATCACGTCAGTATCGGCGCGAACAGCTGGGTCACCGAGGACGTTCCCGACAACACGACGGTGTTCGTCTCGAACCACCCGGACCAGAAGCGAACACGCGCCGATCCGGATGCCAGCGGGTGAGCGCGCCGGACAGCGTCCCGACCGGCAGTCGTGACACGGGGCAGCTCACCCCCTCCGCACGGTCGGCTCCAGATACGTTCTGAGACCGACGCCGAACCGGTCGGCCAGTCGTGCCACCTCGTCACCGACGAGCAGGTCGTAGCCGGCCTCCATCGCCCGCTCGATATCGGCACCGAGCGCAACGTCCAGCAGCGCGTCACTGTCCAGAAACGCCCGTGCGGTCTCGAACTCGCGGGGTCGGTCGACGACATACCGGTCCCCGTCGACAAACGGTCCGGCGGCGTCGCTGTTCGCGTAGGTCGCGTAGAACGACGCCGCGTGCTCGCGGACGTGTACCGGCGGCCCGTCGTGGCGCTCGACCGAGGGACGCTCCGCGACCGCCAGTTCGAACAGCAACGCGACGGTCCGACCGGCGTCGCCGCGACCGCTGGACCCGTAGGGCTCCGCGACGGCGTGGGTGCCGAACACGTCGAACCCGTGGCGGTCGAGTTCGTCGGCGACCCCCGAGACCGAGCGCCGGAGCTGTGGCCAGAGCTGGTCGTCGACGACGTTCGGTGCGGTGAGCCTGAGCGCAACCGGGGTCGTCCCGCGGGCCCGGAACCGCTCGCGAACCGCCTCGACGTCCATCGGGTCCCGTTGTTGCGGGGAGAACAGCCCCTCACGGGGGTCTGCGAGGAGTTCGCGCGCGCAGTGCTGGACCCGTGCGAGGTTGGCCGCCGAGAGCACCGCCGCGACGTTCCGCTCCGGGTCGGTCGGGTCGACGACCACGAGCGGGTCGTCGAACGTCGTGGTCCCGTGGTCCTCGGGGTCGAACCGGACCGGGGGTGTCCAGTCGGCGGCCGCCTCGACCAGCGACCGGAACCCGCCGTGTTCCAGCACGAGCAACTCTGTGAGATACCCCGAGAACCCGCGCGTCCGGAGGTCACTGCCGTAGACGCCGACGCCGGTGAAAAACTGCTTGCAGACGCGGACATCGCTCGCGCGCTTCTCGTCGAGTCGGTCGGCCACGTAGCGGGTGTGAAACGGCGTCCGGTCGACCGACGACCGGATGTCGGTTGCGTCTGCGAGCGCGTAACACGGGACCACGTCGACACTGAACCCGTCGAACTCGCCGACCACGTACGGGTGCTCCGCGTACTCCTCCCGGCCCCCGGAGACTGTCGCGTGACCGACCTGGAGCCCGTACTCGCGCAACGACTCGCGGTCGAGCGCCGGCGGGAACCGGACGAAGATATCGACATCGCGGTCGCCCGACAGCCACGTGTCGCGGGCGGTCGACCCCGCGAGCACGACATCGCCACCGACCGGCAGGTCCGCAACCGCCCGCTCGGCGCGCTCTGTCAGCGCCGCAACTGCATCGTCAAGCGCGGCCCGCTCCTCGTCGTCGGGTTCGACCCACTCTCGCACCCGGTCGAGGACCACCTCGAACTCGTCGCTCATACCTCGTGGTTGCCAGGCGGCGGGTGAAAGCGTATCGATGTCCCACCGTACACAGCAGGTGCCCGCGCCCACCCGCAGTTTCCCGACACCCGACCGCAGATTACGGTCGCCGAACCCGGGGAACACGGCCGAAACGAAACGCCTTTGAAAAGGTTGCCACTACTGATGTGTGCGCGCCGCCGTAGCTCAGATGGTAGAGCACCACGCTGTTAACGTGGTTGTCCCAGGTTCGAGTCCTGGCGGCGGCGCTCGAACACCTTTCTGCCCTCGACGGTCGGAAACTGCTTTGACGGCGATTCTGCACGGCGACGTTCTGCCTTCGACGGTCCGAAACGCCACATCTCGGCGTGAGTCGTCTCCGCGTCCGCGAGGTGGGAACGACCGAGCCGGTCCCGACAACGTCCGGGGCGGTCAGGGTCGACCACCGCCGACGGACACAGAACTCGTTCGCGTATCGACTGCACGGGCATGGGTGGAGGCCCGGGAGGATACGAGTCGATGCTGTGAGACGCTGTTACAGATGATTGTCACGATTGCCCCGAGAGACCCGTCCCGGGCCTGGGCACACGAGTAGGTTTAATATGTCCGTAGCACCCAACGTAACCTATGAGCGAGGCCGAGGAGTACGACAGCGTGCGAGTATCGGCAGAGGGGGTACGCGTGTTGAAACGATTCGCGGCAGACGAGTTCCCCGTGCCGGCCATCGCGCTCGAGATCTCCTCGGGGCGTGACGAGCAGGTAACCCTCGAACTCTCCGATATCGTTCCGGAGGGTGTCGATGTCGACGACCTCGGGTTCCATCCGGATTACGGCAGCGAGTACTGGACAATCGAGGAGGGCCAGATCTTCTTCGAGCGGGAGTTCGACGCAAACGAGTCGTACACGACGGTGTACGGCATCCGGACCGCGGACGACATCAGCGAGTTTCTGGTCGAGCCAACAGTCGAGTCTGTCGACCCGCCGCTGCCGGCATCGGACGACGGCGGTATCGTGCTGGAAAGCGACGACGCGCTCGTCGAGGACGCGATTGCGGGCGGGGGTGAGGTCGAACCGGACGAGACCGACGAGACGGTCGACGAGACAGACGTGCCGGAGACACTGGACCTCGGAGGGGCCGTCTCGGGCGGGGAGAGCACCTTGACGGGGACGACACAGGCGGTCGAGAGCAACGGCGAAACGGACCCGGCGGTCGAGTCCGGCACCAGGACACCGCCAGCGGATGGCGACAGTCTCGTCGCCGCACTCGCCGCCGAGTTGCGGTCGAACGACGTTCCGGAGGAGGACCTCGAGTTGCTCGGCGAGGCACTCGTCGAGGCGCACCCGGACCTCGGTGCCGGGAGCACACTCGCGCGACTCAACCAACTCCAGCAGGACGTCACCGAACTCCGGGCGTACACGAACGCGATGGAGGAGTTCCTCGACGAGAACGGGACCGGCGATCAGGTCATCGAGTCCTTCGAGGCGGACCTCGACTCGTTTGGTGACCGACTGGACCACCTCGAAGCCGAGTTTGTCGTCGAGGTACGGGGTCGTCTCGACGACCTCGAGACGGAGTTCGAGACACTCCGGTCGGAGGTACACTCGGACCTGGAACGGGTCGACAGCCTCGAAGAACAGACCGAGGAGATGGCCGAGCGTGTCGACAGTGCCGACGCGCGGACGACCGAACTCGTCGACCAGCTCGAAGAGATAGAGTCTGAGCTGTCCGATCTGCAGGACTGGAGGGCGCAACTCATCAGCACCCTCGGCGGCTGAACGGCGGTTACTTGTCGGTCTCCTCGTCCTCGTCGATATCCTCGAAGTCCGCGTCGACGTACTCCTCGCCCGCACTCGCAGCACCACCAGCGCCGCCCGGACCGGCACCCGGACCTGCGCCCGCACCAGCACCCGGACCGGCACCCGGGCCAGCGCCAGCGGCACCTGGACCGGCGCCAGCGGCACCGTCCCCCGCCTGCTGGTACATCTGCTTGCCGATCTCCTGGAGCTGTTCGGACAGTTCCTCTGTCGCGGTCTCGAGGTCCTCCTTCGTGGCGTCGTCGTCCTCGAGAACGGTCTCGAGGTCGTCGATAGTGGCCTCGATCTCGTCGCGGGTGTCATCGTCGATAGCCTCCTCGTTCTCGTCGAGGAGCGTCCGGGCGCGCTGAACCGTCGACTCGGCCTCGTTGCGCGCCTCGATGCGTTCGCGGCGTTTCTGGTCCTCCTCGGCGTGTTGCTCGGCCTCGGATTTCATCTCCTCTATCTCGTCGTCGGAGAGACCGACACCACCCTCGATTGTGATGTTCTCCGTGCTACCCGAGCCCTTGTCCTCGGCCTCTACGTCGACGATACCGTTCTCGTCGAGCGAGAAGGTCACCTCTATCTGGGGCACACCGGCTGGTGATGGGGGGATGCCGGTCAGCGAGAACTCGCCGAGCAGTTCGTTCTCCGCGGCGATCTCGCGCTCGCCTTGGAACACCCGGATCTGGACCATCGTCTGGTTGTCCTGTGCGGTGGTGAATATCTTCGACTCCTCTGTGGGGATGGTCGTGTTCTTCTCGATGAGTCGCTCGAAGAGACCACCCTTGACCTCGACGCCGAGCGAGAGCGGCGTCACGTCAACGAGCACGATGTCGTCGACATCGCCCGAGAGGACACCGCCCTGGATTGCGGCACCGAGCCCAACGGCTTCGTCGGGGTTGACGTTCTTTTTCGGCTCCTGGCCGGTCATCTCCTTGACGTTCTCCTGAAT
>CAYZGA010000010.1:2980-30959 GCA_964477945.1 uncultured Halobacteriales archaeon | reverse complement strand
TCAGGGCGGCGTCGAGCGTTCCCGTCGCCAGCCCCAGACCGACGATTGCACCGACCGCCGTCATCGATGTCGACGCCGGAACACCGTATATATTCGACACCAGCAGCGAGAGCCCGGTGAAAAAGAGCACACCGACACTCGCCTCGGCGGTGAACGCCGACGAGGCGACGATACCACTGCTCATCGTGTCGATGACGTTGCGCCCGACGGTCCACGCCCCGACGAATGCGAACACACTGAACAGCGCGGCGGCGGTCACCTTCCGGACGATACGGCTCCCCACCGCCGGCCCGAACGCGACACCGGTCGAGGACCCACCGATGTTGTACCCGACGAAGATCGCGACCAGAATACCGATACCGGCGAGTACCTCTACCATCTACTGTTCTCTTGCCCGCAGTGGTACTTAACCGCACCTGTTTGCCGGTGTCCCCGCGCCGTCACCTTCGGGGACAGCCCTCGCTCCGGGTGCGGACGCTCGCTTGGTCCATCCCTCCGGGTGCGGACGCCTGCGCTGCCTGTCCCCGTCTCACCTCGTCGCGTGGGGTATCCGCGCCGGCGCGAGCAGTCGCCTCTCTCTCAGGACCGCCCGTGGCGGGTCACACAGTTCGGGAGGCCGACCAGTTCGACCGGTTCGGAGTTGTCCGGCGAGTAGACGACCATCTGGCCTTTCTCCATGTAGGGCACCCGGGATTCGAGATTCGAGGGGATGTTCACCGCCGAGATGGCGTCCTCGTCACCGAGGTTGAGCACGATTGTCGTGTTGATCTGCTTGAACACGGGGTCGGCGATGTCCTGCGGGTCCTGCGTGACCAGAAAGAGACCGAGCCGTTCCTTGCGGCCCTGTTTCGCGGCCTCGGTGAACTTGCCGATGACCTTCCGGGCCTGGACAGTGTCGGCGTCGGTCAGGAAGTTGTGGGCCTCGTCCATGCTCACGACCAGCGGCGTCTCCTCGATGCGCTCGTGGTCGGGGTCGTTCGAGAGTTTCTGGTCGACCAGCAGCGAGGCGAGCGCGAGCACCACCGTCTCGGCGGTGCGGCTCTCGGTGATGTGGTAGGTCGGAACCACCGTCAGTCGACCGGGCCGGACGAACTCGTGGACGAGGTCGGTGATTGGGCGGGCGTCCCGGTCGAACACCGAGCCGAACCCCCGCACACGGCGGCTGATGGCGTCGAAGGTGGCCTCGTGGACGCGACCGGTCTCGTCGAGTTCCTCGCGCAGCGCGGGGTCGTCCATCAGCGAGGTGAACTGCCGGTAGGTGCCAGCGTAGCCGTGCTGGTCACGGAACCGGGGCAGGAGCACGTTCACCAGTGCGGCGTACTGGTTGTCGTTGAGTCCGCTCCCCGCGACCAGCCAGGGGTTGTCGTGGACCATCGAGAACGGAACCGTGAACCGCACCTGCTCGGCGCGGTGGTGGCTGGCGGCGTAACTCGCGCCGCCCACCTTCGGGACAAAGGCGACGGTGTCGTCGTGACCGCCGTGTGTGACCCCTTCGCTGTCGAGTCGCCGGGCGAACTCCCCGTCGTAGTCGCCGTCGTCGTGCATCTGTGCGTACTCGTCCTGCGGGTCGAACTGGACCACCGCGGGCTGGACCTCCCTGTTGCTCCCCGTCTCGACGGGGTAGGTGCGGTCCGGGTCGAGATACTGCCGGAGCACGTTCTTCGCGGCGTGGGTCTTGCCCGACCCGGTGCCGCCGGCGACGAGCGTGTGCCGAAAGACCAGCGGGTCGCCGTCGTCGTAGTCGTCGTTCAGCCGGTAGTCGATTGTCGGCGGCGAGGCCGCGGTCCTGACCGCCTGTCCCCCGACCGAGAGGTGGCCCAGAAAGACCCCCTCGGTCGGAATCTTCAGCCCCGTCTTTATCTCGTCGGCGTCGGCGGCCTCGTGGACCACCGTCTCGGGTTTGGGTACCCGGTCGGTCATCCGACGTCTGAGTTCTCCGTCTTCCTCGTAGAGCACCGCCACCGGTTCCAGCGTGGCGAGCAGTTTGAAATCCGCCTCGTCGATACCGGTCGAGCGCATCGCCCGGCGGGCGTGAATCTCGGTGGCGTCGTCGGCGCGGTACTCCTGTGTGTACTCCAGTCCGGTCACGCGGCAGAACAGCCGCTCGCCGTCGGGGTACGGGGCCAGCAGGTACGAGCCGAGTCGAACGCCCGAACGGTTGTCCGCGGTCACGTACGCCCGCAGACTTGTCTCGCGCTCGTCCTCGCTGACCTGCAACCCGGCAGCGGCGGAGAGCACCCCGACCCCCCGGTCTGCTCCCGTCGATGTCGGCTCGAACGACTCGAAGGTATCTGCCTCCTCGCCCGGTCCGCTGGCACTCTCCTTCGTGTCGGTTGCCGCCTCCGCTGCCCCGGTATCGGCGCTGTCGCTCCTGTCTGTCCCGTCGTCGTCGAATCCGGTAAAATCCCCGAGGTCGGACATGACAGGGACAACGGTGCCGAGAGACTAACACGTTTCCCCCGACGGCGGCGAGACACCGGCTCGCTGGAATCGGTTCGACCATCTGGTGCCGAGCGCGCAACCGACCCGCGACCCGGGACGCCGACGCGCTGTCGGCTCCACGCTCGCGAGAGAAACCGCGACCCAGGAGTCGACGGCCCCCTGCGACACGTGACCGCCCGCGAGAGCGCGGGCGCGTCGGCGGTGTCGACACCGGTGAACTCGAACCGTGCGCCACCGTCGACACCGTCGGTCAGGTCGACCGTCCAGCCGTGGCTGGTCGCCACCTGCTCGACGATGCGCAGGCCGTGTCACGTCGTGGCTCGGGGCTGGCCAATCGGGCCGGCAACTGGCGGAGCGCGTCACAGCCCCTCCAGCGCACGGAGTTTGCTGGCGACGCCCGCCGGTTCACCACCCGGCCCGTCGCGGACCCGGTGGGTCGGGATAAACAGGGGGGCGGGGTTGGCCGCCAGCGCCGTGCGCACCCCGGAGCCGTGGTCGTCGTCCGGGTCACGACCCGGGGTCATCGTCGCGATCTGCTCGACGGTGGCAGTCTCCCCGTAGGGAACGGTCTGGACTGTCTCGAGGACCGCCCGCTGGTCTGTCGGGACCGTCAGCGCCACCTGGACATCGTCGAACTCGTCGGGTTCACCACCCAGGTACGCCTCGACCCGGTCGAGCAGGTCGTGTTCCGGTTCGGCGTCCGGGTCCGGTTCGGTCGGGAACGACACCGAGATGACCCGCCGCTGTGCGACCGCAATCTGGACGTGCCTGTCGAGGTACGCTGACTCCCGCGCGTAGATACCGGCGGCGTCACTCATCAACCTTCTGTTGGTGATGCTCGGGTTTGGGTGCTTCGACGGTGGCCGGCCCCGAGCGATGCCAGAGGGGATTCGGGACTGTTATTTCCGGCGGCCCCCTACGACAGGCAATGGGAGTCCTCGAGGACAAAGAGCGTGCACGAACGTTCTACAGGTACCTCTCGACGGTCTACGACCGGGTCAACCCGTTTATCTGGACCGAGGGGATGCGCGACGAGGCGATCGGGATGCTCGACATCGACACGGACGACCGGGTGCTCGACGTGGGCTGTGGGACCGGGTTCGCGACCGAGGCGCTCGCCCGCGAGAGCGACCACGTCCACGGCATCGACCAGAGCCCACACCAACTCGCCCGCGCGTTCGAGAAGTTCGGCCGTCGCGGTCCCGTCCGGTTCTACCTGGGTGACGCCGAGCGGCTCCCCTTCCCTGACGACAGTTTCGACGTGGTCTGGTCGTCGGGTTCTATCGAGTACTGGCCCGACCCCGTCGCGACGCTGCGGGAACTCCGGCGGGTCTGTGTCCCCGGCGGCCCGGTGCTGGTTGTCGGCCCGGACACCCCGGGCGGCCCGGTGCGCCGCCGCGTCGCCGACGCTATCATGCTGTTCTACGACGAGGACGAGGCCGACCGGATGTTTGAGGCGGCCGGCTACGAGCAGTTCGAACACCGCATCCAGCAGGCCACCGACCGCAGCCCACCCGCCATCACCACCCTCGCTACCACCCCCGAGTGAGCACCGACGTTGCCGACCAGGACAGTCAGGAGAAGAACATCGTCGGGCGTCCACCCTCGCGCTCGGTGTCGGGGAGATGCTCGTCGAGCGCGTCCGGGTCGGACTCGCCGAGAATCTGGTCAAGCACGTCCACCGCGGCGGCGCGCAGCAGCGGCTGGTTGTCGTTGCCGCAGTTCTCGTCGAATGTACAGGCCGGACAGCCGTTCGGGCGACCACACCGGCAGTCACGTAACTGGTCGCGTGCGCGCCTGGCGAGCGCCTCGAAGTTCTCGTAGATAGCCCGTGCGAACCCGAGCCCTCCCTCGACACCGTCGTAGATGAACCACCCCGATGCGGTCCGGTCGTCCAGCTGTGCTGTCCGCCGTTCGAGCGCGTGGGTCGCGGCGTCCATCGACTCGCCGGCCACGTCACCGGCAGCCTCGTACTCGTCGCGGGCGCAGTGTGTGTCCAGCACGAGCGTGGCGAGTCCGCCGAGGTCGCCTTTGTCCACCCGGAGTTCCAGCGGTGCGGTCTGTATCGTCGCGTGCTCGGCCGCGTGGAGTCCGGCGGCGTACCCCAGGTGTGGCGGGTCCGCCTCGGCCGGGTCGACACCCGTCTCGACACCGTACTCCCGGTACTTCTGTACCAGCGCACGCTCGACCCGCTCCGGGACCTCGACCCAGCACAGTTGCGTCTCCATGCGAATCGGGGGGTTGCCCGTGGGGAGCATCTGTGCCTCCGGCTCGTTGCTGTGGACGGATATCCGGTCGTAGGAGTGGTGATGAACGAGCACCGTCCCCCGGCCGAGATGCAGTGTGAACCCGTTGACCGTGCGCTGTGTCTCGACCGTCGCGTCGAGAACGTTGACGTCCGTCCGGGTTCGGGTGTAGTAGTCGCGGTCGACCGGCGCGAGGTCGATAGTCGACTGTGGCCGGTCGTCGTCGACGTCGACCACCTCGAACTGCTGGCCGTGCTGTAGCCTGACAGCCCCCTCGTGGTAGTCCCGGTAGGCCCGGTTGCGGGCAACCGGTTCCAGATCGATATCGTCGGGCACATCCTCGTCCCCGGTGAGTTGCAGTTCGTAGTCGTCACCGGTGTTACCGTAGAGGTTGACACGCGTCTGTGGCCGACGGGGACCGCAGTAGTGGACACCCCCCTCGACGGAGCCGTCGACAAAGCCCGCCTCGCGCCACATCTCCGCGGCGGTCCGCAGTCGCTTCTCGTCGGCAAACGCGCCCAGGTCCCTCTCGTCGACGGCGAGTTCGTCGGCGGCACACAGGAGGTGTCTCGCGAACACCGAGTTGTTGGACGTGTCCACGACGGCGTCCTCGACGTCGGTTTCGAGCAGGTAGTCGGGGTTGTCGACGACGTACTGGTCGAGTGTCCGGTGGTCGGCGACCAGCACCGCGAGACTGCGGCTCCCCTCGCGGCCCGCCCGGCCGACCCGCTGCCAGAACGACTGGCGCTGTCCGGGGTAGCCGACGAGTACCGTCGCGTCCAGACTCCCGATGTCGATGCCGAGTTCCAGGGCCGACGTCGTCGCGAGGCCGGTGAGCGCGCCGGTCTTGAACTGGTGTTCCCGCGAGTGGCGGGTCCGCCGCCCCAGGCCAGCGTTGTACGCCGCCAGTGCCGGCTCCGTGTCGTAGGCGCGCTTGGACCCCCGGTGGTCCGTCGCCCGCTGGACGCTCAGCTCGGTCAACTTGCGACTCGGACAGAACAACAACGTCCGTACACCGTTCGCGGTCAGGTGGTCGAACACCCGCGGCCCCTCGACGCTCGCCGGGACCCGCTCCACGACACCGGTCTCCTCGTCGCCGGGGCCGTCGGCTGTCCCCTGCCCCGTGGTCCCGTCGGTCGCGCCTGTCCCCGGCCCGGGAGTCCCGGACGACCGCTCGGTGCTGGTCTCGGCTGTCTGCTCGCGCGGCGGCGGGTTCCAGAGCACGATATCACGGCGGCCACGGGGCGAGCCGTCGTCGTCGACGACAGTCACCGGTTCGCCGACGAGCGTCGCGGAGTGCTCGCCGGGGTTGCCGATTGTCGCGGACGTGAGCACGTGCGTCGGGTCGCCGCCCCAGTACCTCGCGACCCGTTTCGCCCGTCGCAGAATCCAGGCCACGTGCATCCCCTGGATACCGGTGTAGGTGTGTGACTCGTCGATTGCAACGGTGTCGAGCGCGCCGTAGAACCGGCTCCACCTGTCGTGGTGTTCCAGGTAGACGTTCAGTCCGGCGAAGTTGGTGAGAATCACGTCCGCGTTCTCGCGGATGGACCGCCGGTTCCCCGTCGTGTCGCCGTCGTAGATGCGGACGCGCACGTCCAGTCCGAGTCGCTCGTAGAGGTCGTCCAGGGCCTCCTTCTGGTCGTTCGTGAGCGCCTTCGTCGGGTAGAGACACAGCGCGGTCGAGGTGTCGTTGTGGTCTGTGGCCCGGCTCCCGTCGGCGGTGAGAACACCCGCGTCGAGGAGTCGTCGGGCGACCTGCAGGCCGTAGACGTGGGTCTTCCCGCTCGAAGTCGAGGTGGCAACCGCGACGTTGTCACCGTCGGCGAGTGCGTCGAGTGCGCTCGCCTGGTGGCTGAACAGGTCGTAAGGGTACGAGGCGGCCAGTTCCGGTCGCAACACCTCGCGGGCGGGCACGGTGTCGGCCGGTTTTGCCGGCAGTTCGACCACGCGCACCGAGTCGGTATCGGTCGTGAGACTCGTTCGCGGGAACGTCTCGACGAGGGTGGCTCCGCGCATCGTCGCCGGGTTGTCGTGGTCACTCATTGGAAGTCGGTCAGTCCTACCTGCTGTCCGCGTGCTCCGCCACTCCCGCTGTCGGTGACGTCCCGTCGCGGTGCATCGCGAATCGCCTCGTAGACGTGCCAGAGCGCCCGGCAGTCGTCCTCGCAGTACTGCCTGTGACGCTCCCAGTCGGGTTCGGCGGCGGGGTCGTCGGGGCGACGCGCGAACGTCCGGTAGGCGGCCGCGGTCTGTGCGCCCGTCAGTCCGGTGTCGGCGGCGTCGTACCCGAGCGCGCGGGCGACGTGGTCCAGTTTGTTCGTTCGGCCGGGCAGCAGCGCGTTCCCCTCGCGGACCGCCCACCGGTAGAGGTCCGCGGTCCGGAGGTCGGCCCACGCGTCGAGATACCCGGGGTGGTGCCGGCGGAGGAACCCCTCGATCTGCGGGTAGTCGAACCCGTCACCGTTCCAGGTCAGCAGAGTCCGGTTGCCGTGGCGTGCGAGCAGCCACGTTATAAACGACTCCAGCACGGACGCCGGGTCCCCGGGGTCGTCGCTCTCCAGAAACGCCCGGTACCGGTCGGTGGCCGGGTCGTAGACGCCGAACTGCCAGATGATGGTCGGGCTGAGGCCGTCGGTCTCGATGTCGAGACAGAGCGGCGGGTCGCCGTCCCGTGTCTGCACGGGCTCTCTGTTCGTCAGCACGAGCGGGTCACCCGACTCGATAACGTCTGCGTGTGCGTGTATCTCCTCGGCGGTGGACCGCCCGACAGCCGGGAGCGTGACCAGTTCGCTCACCGCGACATCCCGGACGTCGGTCACGGTCCGACAGCCCCGGTCGCGCAGCCGTCCGGCGGTGGTCGGCCCGACACCGGTCAGCGCCGTGAGACCGAACTCGTCGGCGTCGACCGCCTCGGCGGCGACCGTCCCGCGGGCCGTGCAGGTCACCTGTGCGAACGTCGCCCCACCCCGGTCGGTCGCCCCCAGTCCCGCAACCGGCAGTGAGACCGGCCCGGTGTCGTCACGGGGGAGCGACCACTGGTGGCTGTACTCGGCCGGTTGTCCGCCGGCGAGAACGGTGACCGGTTCCGGCAGCGTCGCCCGGATATCCGCGAGCAGGTCACCGTTCGGGAGGGTCGCCGAGAGCCGCGTCGTGTCCCACTCGACGGACAGTTCCGGAACGACCAGTAGCGTCGCGGCGTCGGCCCCGGTCTGCCGGTCGCCGGCCGCGAGTTGCGCGCGGAGTCGGGGGAGCGCGTCCGCGCCCTGTACCGCCAGAACGTCGATGTCGTCGGCCGCCGGTGGTCCGGTTGCCGCCCGGACACCGGTGTCAGGACGGTACCGGTGCTGGCTGATACCGTCCTCGCTCCGGCCGAGTTGCGGGTGGACGACGGGGCGGTCCGGACAGGCCTCGCGCACCGCCGCCTCGGCCATCGCGCTCCGCGGTCCCGGAACGACCACCAGCGCCGGGTCGAAGTACCGGACCGTGTCCCGAATCGCGGGCTGTGACCGCCGCTCGACTGCGGGGGCAGGGAGCGCGAGCACCGTGACCCCCCGGACTGCCGTCATAACGCCATAGTAGTGCCCGGACCAATATAAGCAGACTGCACAGCCGCGGAGACGCTGCCAGTCTACCGTGTCCGAGGGCGACGTGCGAGACTCGTCGTGACCGAGAGCAGTACCTCGTCACAGTCGAGGGCGGGGCACTCGCGGGTCACTGCGGAGAACGGAGGTGACTGGCGGCCCTGTGTAGCGTATCTGAACAAAATCCTTATTCCCGATACATCCGATGCAAGTCACATGAGCCAGCGCACCCTGCTGACCGGGATTCTGTTCTGTCTCTGTCTGCTGTGTGCAGGGACGGTTGCCGGGGCACCGGCCGACGCCGACACGTCGGTGGGGGTACAGAACGCGACGACTGTCGACACCACCGGTGATGTGACGCTCGATACCGGGTCGGGCCTGACAGCCGATGTCGGGGTCCAGCAGTCCGAGTTCGAGTTGAGCAACCTCAGCCAGCCGAGTGCGCTCGGTCTGAGCGATGCCCCCTTCGGGAGCGTCGAGGTGACGAACACGGGGTCGTCCAGCGGTCAGGTCGAGGTGCTCTACGTTGTCGACATCGACGACAAGCAGATCCGTCTCGTGGGCACCGAGACCGAGGTGACACTCGGTCCCGGCGAGTCGACGACCGTCAGTGCCAGTTCGCAGTTCAGTTTCAATCAAATAAACACTCTTTTTGGGGGTGACTTCGGAACGGGTGACGACGTCGCGACCGGGTTCTGGGTCGGTGAGAACCTGCTCGAGGACGGCGAGCAACCGGTCATCGAGGACGAACTCGCCGCGAACATCACCATCCTCGGGGACGGGCCCTTTTTCGAGGTGACGAACGTCGACGCCCCGGACGAGGCTGTCGGCGGCGGGAGTATCAACGTGACCGCGACGGTAACCAACGTCGGCAGCGGGAGCGACACGCAGGACGTGACAGTCGAGTCCGGCGGCGACGTGCTCGGGACAGAACCCGGCGTGTCGCTGTCCGAGGACGAGGCGGCCACCGTCGAGTTCGACAGCGTGCCCGTGCCCGACGGGTCGGGCACCGTCGAGTACACGGTCCGCACCGACGACGACAGCGCGACGACGGCTGTCACCATCCCCGAGGGACTCAACTTCACCGTCAACCCCGCAGAGCCGACGGTCGGTAGCGCGGTCACGTTCGAGGCGGTCAACTACGGCGACGCGGCGGACCTGGCGTGGAGTCTGGGCGACGGAACGACCACCTCGGGGACTGCGGCGGTGACCCACTCCTACAGCGCGAACGGCACCTACGACGTCACGCTGGACGACACCGCCGGTGACGAGGTGACCCGGTCGGTCGAGGTGCTCGCGGACAACGGGTCGGGGCTCTCTCTCGACGTGAGTCCGGCAGACCCGTCGGTCGGGCAGGAGATTCTGTTCAGCGCCGAGGGGTACAGCGACGAGACGGCCCTCGGGTGGGAGTTCGGTGACGGCGAGTCGACTACCGGGTCGGCGACGGTCACCCACACGTACAACGAGACCGGCGAGTACAGCGTCACCCTGACCGGGGCCGACGGGGAGACCGTCTCGACAGACCTCAACGTCACCGAGGCCTCCTCGATTGTCCAGAGCGTCGGGGTCACCGGTCTCGAGGTGCCGATCGTCACGAACGTCGAGGAGAAGCGGTTCGTCCTGGTGGGAATCAGCAAAAGCAGCAGGGTCGGACTGGACTCGGTCACCGTCGAGTTCGCCGGCGAGACCACGTCGCTCACAGAGCAGACACCATCACCGCCGGGCCGCGAGACCTGGACCGGATTTGTAAACGTGAGCAGCGTCCAGTCGACCGACGACATCCGGGCATCCGTGGTTACAGACCCGCCAGGTGGGGTCGGAACAGATACCGAGGAGGCCAAGATAACAGTCGAGGACAACACCGGTGGCACCTACAACGCCACGAGAGAACTCGGCAGTGCGGAGATCGGCTGGATCGACATTATAAAGAGCGCTCCGGTTCAGGGCATCTTCAACCCCAACATAACCGAGGACCCACGGGCCGGCACGTACAACTACGATATCGATATCATCGACCTGCTGGTGGAGATACAGCAGTCGGGGCCGGTATCCCCGTGGAAGGAGGACCTCCTCGTCGACCTGGCAGCGGGTGGCGAACTGAACCTCGACGTGCGAGGGGGCGACGCAGGAGTCGAGGCCAGTGCACAGGTGTCTGGCGCGCTCGGGGCCGCCGGCGTGACCGGCGGTGCCAGTATCGCACCCACCGCGCGGTTCGACAGCGACTTCGAACTCTCCGAGTTCGAACTGGTGACGAGCGCGTTCCTCGAGCGGGCAATCATCGAGAAGGAAATCGGACTCGAGCAGTACTACCCGGACTTTGTTCCCGACTGGGCACCCAGTTGCGGTGCCACCGCGGAGGTGGTGATCCGGGGTGACACGACGCTGACGACTCTGTTCGAGGACGGGCTAGACCCGTTCGAGGACCTCTCCGAGGTCGGTTTCACACTCGGTCCGACGCTGTCTGCCGGCGGCGGTGCGGGGTGTGAGTTCCCCGCACTGAACGTCTCGGCCAGTATTGGCGGGAGCACGAGCGTGATAGGCGGCATCAACTTCGCCCCCGAACTGCCACCGGGGTACCTCGGTTCCGGCCTGCAGGCCAAACTCACGGGCTCGGTCACCGGGACAGTCGAACTCAAACTCGGCATTGCCAACCCGATGGGGTCGCTCTCGGCGTCGGTAGACCTCGTCAACGTGACCGTCGAGGACGGTAACAGCCCGCTCAGCCTCCGTAACGCGCCGTCGAGGAGTATCGTGTCCACGCCACGACAGACCGTCGAGTTCACGCCCAGACCCGCTGCGCAACCGGCTCCCCTCGACGGCGTGGCGAGTGTCCGGACCGACGCCGCGGCGACCGCACCCGGGCTGACACCGGCCACCGCCGACGGGTCGGTCGTCAGACTCACCGACCGGCAGTTCGAGGATATCAACCCGACACTCGCCCCCGCCGGTGACCAGCAGGTCCTGCTCTGGGCCAGCGAACCCGCGTCGACCGGCAGCATGGAACCGACCAACCTCCGCATCCAGACCGGGTCCGGCGGCAACTGGAGTGACCCGGCCGGTATCACCGACAACGACGACTTCGCCAGGAGCCCCGACCTATCGACCGCCGGCGCGGATGGGCTGGTCGCCTGGTCGCAACTCGACAACGCCTCGCAGGTGCTCGACGGCATCACCGACCCGTTTGCCGAGTTCGAGATCGCGGTCATGCAGACGACAGACCCGACCGACCCGGCGGCCTGGGGTGACCCGGTCCGGCTCACCGACAGCGATGCTGTCGAGCGGACCCCGGCGGTGCGGTCGCTCGGCGGCGACCAGTGGCTCGTCGTCTGGGACCGTAGCCCTACGCCCAACTCGACGGACATCGGCACCGAGTCGGTGGGCTACGCCGTTGTCTCGACGGCGGGCGGTGTCTCCGTCGAGACGCGGGGGAACATCTCGAACGCACGCTACCCCGCTCTCGGCGAAGTCACCGCCGACGGTGCCCGACTCGCGTTCTACCGACCGGACAACGGGACCGAGAACGGCAGTGTCGTCCAGGGGACACTCGACGCGAACGGCACGTTCGACCAGACCGTGACGAGCAACGTGACCCTGTTCGAGGAACTGGTCGCCGCCGGCGACACGGTCGTCTGGGAGAGCGGTCCCGCGGACGACCCCCGGGTGACCAGCGCCGACGCGACCGGCGTAACGACCAGCGTGCCGATCGGTGCGGGCACGCGACAGGTCGGCGAACTCTCGCTGTCGGCGGCCGGTGACCGGGTCGCCCTGACCTACGGGGCGTCGAGTCCGCGCAGTGACGACAGCGGACTCGTGTTCCAGGTTGCCGAGAACGGCACGTGGAGCGGGCCGTCGCAACTCGTTCGCGGGAGCAGTCTGAACACCTCGCTCCGACCCGGTGACCCCACCCCGCTCGTGACCGGGAACAACCTGACCACGGTGTTCACCGTGACCGAGGGAGGCAACACCAGCACCGACCTGTTCCTCGCGGAGCGGCCGTTCGGCCCGGCGTACAACCTCTCGGTCGACGCGCCGGCGAACGCCTCGACCGGTGACGAGGTAACCGTCGAGGCGACCGTCGAGAACACCGCACTCGACGACGCGACCGACCCCGCGGTCGTCGAGGTCCGCGACGACGGGACCGTTCTCACGAGCGGGTCGGTCGGGCCGCTCGGTGCCGGCGAGAACGGGACGGTCACGCTGAACGCGACAGTCCCCGCGAGCGGCGATCTCGTGGTCGCGCTGGCCGGTGCCGACCCGGCGACCGACGACGGACCCCTCCGGAAGACGGTCGAACTGACGCTCGCAACCGCCGGTCTCGGGTTCGGCGACGTCGACGTGAGCCGGCCCGACGAGGGGACTCTCCGGGCGGACGTGACCGTCGAGAACGCCCCCGGTGCCGCCACCGCCGACCCGGTGACGGTCGCACTCCGTGACGGCGGGGAGACGCTCGCGACCGGCACCACCGGCGCGATTCCGGCCAACGGGACCGGAACGGCCACGCTCACCTTCGACCCGACCGGTCTCGTGCGCAACGTCAGCGAGACGCTCGTGCTCGACCCCGACGACGAGTTCGCACGGGCGGCAATCGACGAACCGACGACGTCGCTGTTCGTCGGACAGCCGAACCTGGTAGTGAGCGAGACCGTCCAGTACACGAGTGCGCCGGGCGGTGTCGACACCGCCTCGGTGGTCGTCTCGAACGAGGGTCCCCTCGGGGTCGACGGCGCAATCGCCGTTGTCGACCCGAGCAACGACGAGGTCGTCCAGGTGGTCGACCTCGACGTGCCGGCGGCCGTCGACGGCACGACGGCGGCCCGCGAGGTGTTGCTCTCGCTCGCGTCGTTCGAACCCGGTGACGAGGTCGTGTTCTCGGCCGGCGGCGTGCGCCCCGACAGCGACGCCAGCACGACGGCGGTGCGGGATACCGTCGGGTCGTTCGGTCCGGGACCTGTCGTCGGTGACGAATCACCGACCGACACCGACGGTGACGGCCGCTTCGAGGATATCGACGGTGACGGACAGCTCGATATCACCGACGTGCAGGCGCTGTTCGACAACCTCGACACGTCGGCCGTGCAGGACTTTGTCTCGGCGTTCGACTTCGACGGCGACGACCGGGTCAGTATCTTCGACGTGCAGGCGCTGTTCGAGGAGTTGCAGGCCTGACGCTCCGGGCGTTGGCAGTCCAGACCGGAGTTCCTGCGAGACATCCGCGGGGACCCCGCCTGCGGCCGACGAAACCGCGCCGCTTTAGCGCCTCTCTGCCGACCTACCGCCTGTGTCCACCGACCCGAACGGACAGGAGTCCGGGAGCGACAACGAGCGTGGTTCGACAGGCGACGACGAACCTGACGGGGGCATAGCGACCCCGCCACGCAGCACGCGACTCGTTCTCGCTGTCGGGATTCTCGCGGGGCTGTCGGGGCTCGTCACGGTGCCGATATTCAACTCCGAGCAGTTCATGCTCGCGTCGGACGTGTACTACTACGCCGCGGAGTCGCTGCTGACGGGTGGTGACATCTACGAGGTGGCCCCGCCCGACAGGCCCGGGTTTCACTACATCTATCCGCCGGTCGTTATCTTCGTGTTCGTGCCACACGTCCTCACGGGGAGTCCGGCGGGCGCGTACCTCGTCCAGACGGTCCTGAACGTCTGTTTCGCCGCGGGTATCGCGGCGGTGCTCTGGCGGGCGCTAACCCGTCGTGGCGTCTCGCTCTCGCGACGGGATGCCGCTCTGCTGTTCGGGTTCGCGCTCCTCTCGACGTACAGCAACATCTCGCTGATCAACGGGCAGGTGAACATCGCGCTCGGGTTCGCGGTTGCCGCCGGACTCGACGCGCTGGACCGCAACCGCGATAGTGTTGCGGGTGTGGCCTTTGCGCTGGCGGCCCTCGTGAAGCTGTTTCCCGCCGTGCTCGGTCTCTGGTTGCTCCGGCGGCGCTCGTACCGCGGTGTCGTGCTGGCAACCGCCGTCGGAGTGACCGGACTGCTGGTCGGACTGCTCGCGCTCGGTCCCGACGTGACCAAAACGTACCTGACCGACGTGCTCACCGGCCGGTACGACGGGTTCGACGGCGCTCCCGACCCCGGACAGACCAGGGGCGGCGCACAGCGACAGGTCGCCGCAGTTCTCGGTCTCGGACCACCCTACCTCACCCCCCTCGCGGCGCTCGCACTCGCGCCCGCTGTCAGTTACCTCTACCTCGATACCGGGACGGACAGACAGCAACAGGCGACGGTGCTCGGGACGATTCTCGCGACGCTGCTCTTTCTGCCGCTCCAGCGTCTCTACATGGTGCTCTTTGTCTTCCCGCTGGTCGTGTTGCTCTACCGTCTCTCGCCTGGCCGCGCACGGACACTGCTTCTCGGCGGCACGCTCGTGTCGCTCGTGCGGGTCGAGTTCGAACTCGTCGAGAGCGCGCTGACCGCTCTCGCACCGGGCGGACCCGCGGACCCGCTCCTATCTGCTGTCGAGGGGCTGTTCGCGATTGTCCTCCCGCCGACACTCGGTCTGTGGCTGTTGCTCGGGGCCTGTGTCCTGGTTCACTACGAGGCGCGCCGTTGCTGATACGGGACCATCGGGTGCATGCCGCGTCCGTGGGCGCTCCCCGGCCCAGGGGGTCAGAACGGGAAGAGACCGACCGCCATCGCCCCCCCGGCGAGGATACTGACCAGACCGACACCGATCCACCCGAGCGCGTACCCGCCCTGCCGGAGGACGATTCGTCGCCCGCTCCTGTCGGTCACCAGCACGTCGTTGTACCGCGACCCGGTGGTGACCACCCGCTCCGGGTCCGTCCCGTCGGGGGTCTCACCCGGGCCGCGGTCGGCTACCTCACCGTAGACGGTGACCCGGTCCCCTTCGCAGACGACCCCCTCGCGCTCCCTGCGCCCCTGGTCGACCAGGCGCAGTGACAGTGTCCCGGTGGTGGCGTCGACGAGCACCGGCCCGGACCCGTCGTCGACGTAGAACGGGAGCACCTTCTGCGTGATCCGTGTGCTCTTCGTGTTCTCCTGCCCGCCCGACCCTCGCGTTCTCGCGTACTCGTAGGCGAGGCAGTCCCGTTGCTGGCACTCGGCGGTCAACCGGCGGTCTGACGGCGCGACGACGCTCCCCGAGACCGACACCACACCGTCGGTCACCGCGCCGGTGGACCCCTCGCTGGCCGCGAGCACGAGACGGGCACGCTGGATCGACTCGGTTGCCACGGCCATCAGCGCGGGTCCGGCGACGACGAGCCCGACCCACACCGGGACCGCATCGATAGCCAGCGCAACTGTGACGACAGCGAGCACCACGGCGGCGAGGAGAGCGTACCGCACCGCCCGCCGCGGGTGCTCCAGCGCGTACCTGAGCAGGTAGTTCGGGTCGGTCAGTCGCCGGTGCGGTCGCGGTGGCATACGCCGGTGTGACAGCCGGAAAATAATAAATTCTGGGGCAGCACCTCGTGAGACCACCCCAGACGAGTGGGGTGGCGGCTGTTCCACGAGGTGCACGAGCGGCCCCAGGTGCGACGGGCGGTCTCGTCGGTATCCGGAATCCGACGGTTTAACACCGAGCGGCGGGCAACTGCACACCGATTCCCGAGATGGACGCTCAGCTCTCCCGGCGGGCCGTGCTATCCGGTGTCGGTGCCGCCCTGACGACAGGTGTGTCCGTCCCCGGCCCGGTGTCCGCCCAGTCACAGGGGGCACTGGTGTGTGTGGGGTCGGCCGACGGGGCGGTGTACGGGGTCGACGCGGGGACCGGCGACCGGCGCTGGGTGTTTCACTCCGGGTCGACCGGCGTGCTCTCGTCGCCGACGGCTGCCGACGGGACTGTCTTTGTCGGTGTCCGGGGGTCCGAGTCGGGGGCGCTGTACGCCGTCGACGCGGTGACGGGCGAGCAGGAGTGGGCGTTCACACGACCGGACCAGCCGGTCGACTCCTCGCCGACTGTCGTCGACGGAACGGTCTACGTCGGTGCCCGGGACGGACGACTCTACGCGGTCGACGCGGTGACGGGCAAACGGACGTGGACGTTCAGCGGGTTGACCGGCGGTGTCGGGTTCGCCGCGCCGACGGTAACCGGTGACGCGGTCACGCTCACCGCGCTCGACGGGACTCTGTTCGCGGTCGACGCGAGGACGGGGACCCTCGACTGGCGGTTCGACGACCGACTCCTCGACGCAACCGGGTCGGTGGCGGCGACCGGAGACGCGGTCTACACGCTCACGACCGGGTTCTCGGTCGGGGTGGCCGCGCTCGACGAGGCGACGGGTGACCGGAACTGGGACCAGCAACTCCCGTCCTTTCGGATCAACTCGTCGCCGACACTCGCCGACGACAGCATCTACGTCTCGGCGTACGACGGCACGGTGTACGCGCTCGACCGCGCGACCGGCACACAGCAGTGGGCCCGCGAACTGCCGGCGTCGATATCACTCTCCTCACCGACTGTCGCCGGCGGAACCGTCTACGTCGGCTCCGAGGCCGGGACGGTCCACGCTCTCGACGCCGCGTCCGGGACCGACCGGTGGCGCTTCGCCGGGCCGTCCGGGGCGGTCCGGTCGTCACCGACCGTGTTCGACGGGACTGTCTACGCCGGCACGATGAACGGACGACTGTACGCCGTCGACGCGGCGACCGGTGACCGGGAGTGGACATTCACGCGACCGGACGGTTCCGTTGTCTCGGCACCGACGGTGTTGCGGCACCCGGACACCGGCGACAGTGTCGGTTCGCGCGTCGCTCTCGCCACACTCGGGCACGTCGGTCCCGTTGGACACCGGGGTCGGGCGCTGTCGCCGCTTCCCGAACTGGGCAGTCTGCCCCGCGACCTCGACGGCGACGGACTGTACGAGGATGTCGACGGGGACGGCGCGTTCACTGTCGCGGACGTGCAGGCACTTCTCGTTCACCGCGAGCGTGCTCCGGTCCAGAACAACCCGGCGGCGTTCGACTTCAGCCCCGACTCACCCCCGGACCAGGTCACGCGCCGCGACGTGGGGGCGCTGTTCGACCGTCTCGTCTCGCGGTGACCCGACCGCGTGCCCGCCACACCGCCGACTCACGCGGCCGGCGACACCGCTTTATGTGCGGTCGCCGGATACCGGAGGTATGCTGGGGAAGATACCCATCCCGCAGGGGCCGATTCTGGACTGGATCAAAAACGAGTACCAGGGACAGGGCCACGAGACCAAACAGACCGTCATCCAGGAGACGGCGGACCTGGCGAACAAGATCCTCGCCAGCTACGCCTTCTACATCGAGGGCCCCGACGCGCCCGGTCCGGAGCACAGGGCACAGTTCAAGCAGGATATGGAGACCTACGGCAAGCGGGCGGTCGAACTCCGGAAGTTCGCGCTCCAGAGTAACGCGCCACAGCCGTCGCAGTCCGACGTCGAACTGATGCTCAGCGCACAGGAGTCACTCGCCGAGAAGAACCAGTCGACGACGACAGTCGAGGAACTGCTGAACGAGTCACTGGCGAGTCTCGGGTTCTCGGTCGACACGGTCCAACTGGACCCGAAGGAGACTCTCGACGACGTGTTCAACAGAATCGACAACGACCTGTACCTGATGTACTACGCGATTCTCGAACAGATCGTCAACAAGTGCATCGACTACGCCATCAGCGAGGCCATCGACTATCAGGAGTTCGACGAGCTGAAGGTGTCGTTGAAGGTCGCGATGGACCGCTTCTGAGACTGCCGAATCGGGCGGGATGTCTCCGAGACACATCCAGTGTACAGGCGGTGTATCGGCACCGAGCGCGACGGGGACTCAGTCGAGAAACCGCTCTCCGAGGTACGCGCCGACGAGCGCGAGGAGCAACCCGAGCAGACCGTACAGCAACCCGAGCGGGATGCCGACGAGAACGAGTGTCAGCAACAGGTGGTCGAGGATGTACCCGATGGTCGCGATCAGAAACGCGGCAACGGCCGGTTCGGCGAGCGTGTCACCGGGACTCCCCCACGCGGTGAGCAGACCGACCAGAAAGTACGCCGGCAGGCCGGTGAATATCCCGAGTCCGACAAGCCAGCCGACCACCTGCAGGCTGATGCCGACCCCGAACGCGATGCCGAGCCACGTTGCGCTGAACGTGCTGTCGCTGTCTATGTCGACCATGTGTGGTCGCGTCTACTCGACGCCCGGTATCAACAGTTACGGAAGTATATCTAACGCCGATACCGGATCTGTACCCGGCTGTTCTTTTCGGTCACAAGTTCACGTCAGCTACGCTCGTACGCGCTGTTACTCTGTCTGCGGGTCCTGGACGTACTGAGCGAGCGAGAGCAGTTCGCCGGTGAATGTGACCCGGACGCGCTTGGCCTTCCCGCTGGTTTCACCCTGTACGATACCGGCCGTTTCGAGGTCGTTCACGTGTCGGATAACGGTACTTTTCGAGCTGTCGGTCATGGTCGTGAGTTCAGAGAGTGTGAGCCAGTCGCCAGCTTCGACGAGCGCCGTGAACGTATCGAGTGCCCGGTCTGGGATGTTTGTGGCGAGTGCTGGGATGGACCACTCGCGTACGTCGCCGCTGAGGTCGCTGAAAAAGAGCGTCGTGTCGACGCGCCGGGCATAGACGAGGGTGGCGACGGTCAGCGGAAGCAACACGTCACGGGCACCGCCGCTCAGCGACACACACAGTTCGCGCTCTTCCTCGACGTTGCCGAGTATCTGACAGCAGTCTCTGACGGTTTCCTCAAAGGAACCGGTGCTGACGCGGTTGACACTGATCGCACACCCCGGTTCGATTTTTTGCAGTAGCTGCTCGACATCTGTAATTGTCTGGGTTGCTCGCTCAGTGTCGCTTTCGTCGCCCGGACGGACCAGCAGAATCGTGTCGTCGCCGCTGACGCCCGTGTCGATCACCGGCTGTGTTACTCGCCGCGTGTCGTACCCAATTGGCGAAATGTAGGTCCGCATACGACAGCGTCGTCCGGGGCGGATAAATGAATACCGCCGCAAATAATGAACATACAGTCCGTTTACTGCGGCACATTGCATATATTAGTGATACATCAAACAGACTTAAGTGTATGCCGGTCAGACAGGATTCTATGGCATCTCCCGAAGGGGCAGAGCGGACGGTCGTGCCACGGGTGCGGCAGGTGAGGGCGACACTTTCGCCGGTGTCGCGCTTTCCGGTGCCCGACTCGGACGGGTACTCGGTGTACTCGGCGTTGCTGTCTGTGCTCTCTACGGTCGACGAGGCTGTCGGGTCGAGTGTTCACGACTCGCCGCTCGGTAGTCTCCACAGTAGCGGGCTTGTCGGCAGAACTGCCGACAGCAACAGAGCCCATCACAAGACGTTGCTTCCCAGCGAGCGCTACGAGTTGTCACTCGGTATCGTCCATCCGGACGACAGCGACGTGTTTCAGGCGCTCGTGAACGCGCTCGTGCTGTCGGGCGAGACGGTCGAGCTGAGTCACGGGGAACTGCGCGTCGAGGAGTTCGAGAGCGAGAACGCGACCCACCGGGAACTGCTCAGGCGTGCCGGCGAGTGTGACGACCCGACGCTGGGGATGCGCTTCGAGACGGCAACGTGTATCGAGGAGGCCGACGGGGTGACGACGATGTTCCCCCATCGGGGTGCGGTTTTCTCGTCGCTTCTGGGCAAGTGGAACAGGAGCGCGCCGGCGGAGTTGGAACTGGACCTGACGCGCGAGGAAATCGAGGCGAACGTGATCGAGAAACCCGACGCCCGGAGCTACGAGACGCATTCCGTGCTGGTGAATCGCGTGAAAACCGAGGATGGCGAGAACCGGAACCTGTTCAAGCAGGGGTTTACTGGTGAGTGCGCATACGCATTCAAAGACGCGAGCGAGAGTGTCGAGAACGCCGTGACGGCACTGGCGCTGTTCGGGGAGTACTCGGGCGTCGGGAGTGCGGTTGCGAGAGGGTGTGGGTGTGTGGGGGTAGAGGTGTCGGAATGACAGACCACGATTCAGAAGACCAACAAGCTAAACTCAGCCGGTTCTCGATTTCAACGAACGCCGATGACGAGAAGACGGCAAACGAGAGCGGCTGGGACCTCGACGCTGGTGAGCAGTTCCTACATACGGGCGTTCAAGAGAGAGACGATGATGCCTCGGCGGTTATTGATTTCCAGCGAGAGATTGACCCAAAACTGATAAACGCGGGATGGGGGTTCAACCCGGCAAAGAGTGTCGAGCATGGGAAGACAGACCAATCACTTATCAATCACGTCCGGTGTGGCGTGTTCGCGCTCGCCCGAATCAATCGTGTCGTCACGGATCGCGGTGGATACGAACTTTCTGACGACGACCTTCGGGACGCGATTGCGCTGTTCGTCCTTCACGACCTTCACAAGCTCAATCCTGAACGGGACGCGAACCCTGAAACACGGTTCGATATCCCCCGCGAAGAAGTCGACGAGTACGCTGAACGATTTGGACTCTACGAATTCGCCGGACGAGACGACGAGGAGACGCTCCGGCAGATGTTCCACGACTGCGCTATCGACCATCACGACCACTGGACCGCCAACCAAGACCTGACTTCACCGGAGTTCGACCGTCTCAGACCCTTCGTCCGACTTGCGGATGCACTTGCGTCGAGTGAAACACCCGAGCAGGCAGTTGACCACAGCGTCCAGTCCGCACTTGACGCTACATATCCCGGCGCATCCTTCACGTTCCGGTACCACACACTCGACGATGTCACGGGGCTATTGACCAACCTCATTAATACGTCGGTTGCGGAGGTGCTTGACGAGCGCGGGTACGACCTCCTCCTCGTGTATCAGGATGGGTGTGTCTATCTGACCAACGAAGACGCACCAGAACCGACGATGGACGGCGAGTTTCTCGACGAGGTTTTTAGCGTGCTTCGAGACAACATCCGGCAGTCACACGAGGCGTACCGCGACGCGACAAAACTGCGTGACAACCTCGCTACTCGGTCACATGGATTCTACGGCATCAATGATCAAGATTTCTTCTATGCCGGTTCCATGACGGTGCTTGACGCTGTTGTCCTCAGGGCAGTATCCGATGCGGAGCCGGACGATGACCCGACAGAGAGCATGGCTGATTCGATGGCTGCCCTTGAAGAGCACCTTCCGATGCGAATTGACCGAACGCGTGAACCAGTCGGTCTTGCCCGACTTGTGGATACGGTTCACCGGTCGTTCGTCGATCCTGTTCTCGACGCCAGTGACGACGACCGGGGTGCTATCGAGGCGACGTGCGAGGTGTTCGACGTGCCAGAGACGGTTCGACAAGGGCTCGAAACGGCCGCAGCGGACGACGATGTCGACCTCACATCAGGTGGCAAGTGGGACTACGCGTACGGAATCGGTCAGGCACTGCTTACTGCCGGTGAGACGGACCCGGACGCCCTGCTTGACAGGACAAGTAGCGGACTGACGCGACTTTCCCCCGAGTGGGTGGAGATTGTTGAACGGCACCGAACCGATCACATTCAGACGGAGATTCGTGAATATCTGTCTGATACTATTTCCCTCGGCGGGCACGGTACTGGCGAAGTTGGGATTGGTGACCCATTCGAAGAGTATGGTGGTAGCCGTCGGGGCAAAGTTTGCTCAATCTGTAGTCGTGGAACGAGTGGTACCAAAGGCGAGATGAAAGCACCGAAGTCCCTGACAACACTTCAGGCGGGATACTCCAATCATATCGCAGTTGATGCAGGCAAACCCGACGAATTACTCGTTTGCGCACCATGTCAGGTCGAATTCTCGCTTCGTGAAACTGGTTCGACCAGTCGGGAAGGGGGACGTCTGTTCATCCATCTCATCCCGGATTATTATTACACACCTCTCTCCTGGCGTGCATACACAGGATTTGTCGGGAACTTCACCGGAAACAGCCGAACATCACTCGATGGGTTGGCTGAAGCCGTACTGGCGCTGAATGAGGAAGATGATGCACTCGGGGATCTCGTTGACGCGCTCATCAGCGAAGAGCACGGACGGTCGATGGTCGAGACGCTTGACCAGGGATTCGATTCGGACGCACACTTCGGTGCACGTACACTTAGCTATTTCAAGCAGAAGGACAACGACACCGAGTTCCAGTTTTTCGGTGTATTCGTCGCCCTCTCGCTTTCGGCGTATGCAGGTCTTCGCGTGCTGGTGTCCGAGTCGCCGATTCCGGACCTTCGAGGTCGTGACTTCAGAACGATGGCCCGAATTGGTGGCGGATTCACGCAGGTACACGACTTCTACGGTACCGAAATTCCCCTGTCAGATCTTGAACGTCGACTCCACGCGGCGGCAGCACTGGTTCGCCTGGGATACGGGACCGACCGGAACGACGCACTGTTCGCAAAGTATCTTCGCGTCACCCGGAATCAACTGCTTCCGGGGTCGCACCTGCTGAAACGACTCGCGCAGGCCGATGACGGCAGTGACGAGCGGTATCTGCTCGAGGAGGCGCGAGTGCTCGACGAAACAACGGGACTCACTACAGACTCATGAAACAGACAAGCGATACAATTTCCGAACTCGCAGAACGCGCGTTCGACGTGATTCGGCCGTCACCTACTGGTGGACGCCCGAAACCGTATGCTGTCGAACGCGTTTTCCGCGAGAGTGTCAAGGCAGTCAAGGAGTTTGGCCCTGTCCGACCCTCGCGTCAGGACGCAATCGACGCTGTCGCCGGTCGGGTCGGCAAAGTCGTCAACCGAAGTGACCAAGTGTATCCTGTCGGACACGAAGAGAGTGAACACGGTGGTTCGTTCAACGAGCGTGTTGAGCGGTACGCCGAGTATTTCGTTGACGAGGTGTTGTTCGGAATGTTCGATGGCGAGCCATCGAAGCTGAAACGACGCTCGAACAATCTGGCGGATGGTTTCTACGCGGCGACACTTCGACTCCAGCGCAAAGAGTACGCCGACGAAACAGCAGACAACGAACGAAACTGAGACACCCATGATTGATCAGGACACCTACCCCGAACTCACGCCTGGTACCGTCCCGATGGATGAAATGACGCTTCGCCCGCAAAGTAACTACGTCAATATACTGGTTCTTCGGGAACTGAAGAGTCACGCAGTATTCACCACCAACGGAGAGGATGCCGACATTGCGACAGTTCCGGTCGGTGACGGTGATTACTCACCGGGCCTGCTCTTCATGCGAAAACAGACCGGAAGCGACCGACGCACAGCGAAAGCACTCCAGCGTGATCTTGGCCTGTTCGACGATGAAGAGGACGCCTGCACGATGCAGGTAAATGAGATGTGCCAGGATTGCCCGGAGTGTGTTCTCTACGGAAGTGCTGCAAGTAAGGGTGAGGAAGAACTCTCGATTACATCGCGTGTAATGTACGATACTGCGTATACCATCCGTGACGCAAGCGTTGTAATCGACGAGAAATTCCAGAATGCACCGGGAGACGACTACGCCAAATCGGCCGAAGCAACCATCCGCGAACCCGATTTTTTTGAACCGGGTACGCTCTTTCCGAGCGTCGTCACTCTCCGGGACGCAACTCCTGCAGAGGTGGCATTCATACTCGGAGTCACAAAACGGAACAAGCGATATGGAGCAACGACATCACGCCTCGGTCGTGTGGACAACCACATCCTCGGTGTGTACGTCGGCCGTGAGGAAGGGCCATCGAATCTGGAACTCACCCGTGGTGTCATCCAGCGAACAGACGACTCGTGGGAGTCAGTCGTCCGGTCTGACACACTCTCTGCGGACACGGTCGAAACCCATGTGGTCAATACGTTCGAGAGCGCGGTTGACCGTGACAACCTATCACTGGAACGCGTTCCGGACGACACGGTCAAAGAACTGGTCGATGCAGCGACCAATACGGACTTCAAGCGTGTGCTTGACGCACAGCGCGACCACTCTCGGGAGTTCCTCAATGAGGCACGCGACTAATGGCGGCACTCGAAGCGACCCTCCGCGTGTGCGGCGAGGTCACGTTCACCTCGCGGGAGGTCGGTCGACTCGCCGATACCGAGTCGTACGTTCTCAACACTGCGCTCTACTACGCTCTCGGACTTGCGAGCGGGCGGTACGTCGATACCGACTTCGAACCTACGTATATTGAGGACACCACCGAGGTTGCAGAGGAGATATACGTCTCACCGGCAGCTCCCGTTCCTGAAAGTAGTCCGCAGTTCGTCACGTCGACGTACAACGTCACCCGAGACGAGTACGCAGTCATCAATTATGCTGCTGAAGACGACCCGTACGAAGGGCAAAATCTCCCGAGCTACGGCCAGCGTCGGTCACTCACCAGCGGAACGAATCTCCGATTTTTCCTCGTGCCGCGGGACACAGATGTCGAAACACTTGCGACCGAGTTACCCCGGTACATCCGACTCGGTAAAAAACGCGGCAAGGCACGGTTAGACGTGACGCTTCGACCGACTGTTCGGGAGCAAGGGCCATTCCGCCTCAACCATCCAATCGGTGCATACGACCACGATACAACGCCGGTCGGGAACGTTGTCAGCAAGTCGATGAAACCGACCCCGATTATCCTCCAAGCAGACTACGAAGGACCGCACCTCAAAATCGATCGTCAGGGAGCGGCAACTTCACCAGACGTAGTGTCGTTACCGGCCGGTCTCTCATTCCTCAAGCAGAAACGATGACTGACATCGAACTGGAAGGGGTCGCTCTCCGTACCCACGATGTCCCATATCCGTTTCCCTACGAACCGTATGGACACCAGATACGATTCTCCGAACTCGTCGACAGCAAGGAATCGTTCGTCGCAGTGAACGACGCCCCGACTGGTGGCGGAAAGACCTCGTCGTGGTTGGCTCCAGCACTTGACCAGCAACTTACCACAGTCGCAATTTACCCAACGAATGCACTTGTTGAGGACCAGTACCGGGGAATCGAGGAGCAACTTGACGCTGTCGACCACGATGTAGAACCGCTGCGTGTGACCGGCGAGTCGTTGTCGACTAAGCAAACTGAATACGGTGGACGCTCGAAGGGTGAGACACTGAACCGATGGTATCGTGCAAAAGCCCAAGAGAGTGACCAGATAATCGTCCTCACAAATCCGGATATCTTCGTGATGATGTGCAGGAATCTGTATAAAAATACGGCGCGTGCTTACAAGCGATTCGAACTCGCCGTCGTCGACGAATTCCACCGCGCCGGATTGAAACAGCAGTATACGCTCCAATATCTGCTTGACGAACTCATTGAGCGAGATAATGCATGGTTACGTCAGATTGTATTTCTCAGTGCGACCCCGAGTGCCGAACAGGAAACGTTGTTTGAGCAAACAATGGTCCCGCCATACTACCGTGTCACAGCCGATGAACGGGTTGAGCGAACATCGTTTATGACATCGCCACCGGATGGGTGGCAGGCGGTTATGCCTCCAGTTGATCTCGATGTTCGGACCGCGCCGACGTTCGGAACAGCAGATGTTCTAACTGGCGCAGATGCCGAGGCAACACTGTCTTTTTGTCAGGATAGCCGTACTGTAATAATGCTGGATGGAATCCATGAGGTCCAGCAGGTTTTCACGTGGCTCGACAATACACTCAACCGACGTGTTGAGCGAATTGATGGCCTCCACAGCGACGACAAGCGTGACAAACTAGAATCGTTCGACGTTCTGGTGAGTAACTCTGCCGTTGAAGTAGGTATTGATTTCGATGTCGAGCGTATCATCTTTGCCGGACAGAACCGTGACCGGTTCCTCCAGCGACTCGGTCGGTTACGGACCGAAACGGAAACTCGGCGGGCCCGGTGTTACGTTCCGACAGATGTCCAGCGCACCCTCAACAATTTTTCAGGAAACAGATTGATTCGTGAGGACCTCGCCGAACGACTCGAAGAAGCCTATCCCTCGCCACGTGAACCGGACACCTTCGACTGGCGCTATTCGGCATCAGAAGCACGCGAACACCTGCAGACTCGTCTTCAAGATACGCCACCTGACAGCAAGGAGAGGGTAGAGCAACGTGGTCTCAGTCGGATTTACAGACATTTTCTCGCACCCAACAACCTCGGGTTCGACGATATGAAACGAGTTGTTGAGACGGTTGACTGGAAGGCACTCCGAGAACTTCAGTGGTATCGGGGGACGACCCCGAACCTTCTGGTGTGGGATGTCGCTGAGGAAACTCTCCGCACGTACAGTCTCTTCTACCTGCTTCGATATGGTGATATCGAGTTCTACAATAGAACCGCCTTCGAACGCCGTGTGCCCGACGAATATGCGGACGCAATTCAGCACCGTGCCCGATACGTTGATGGATTCTGCACGTATCATGGGACGATTGACACAACTGAGGAGGGATACGGGCGGTCCGTTGCTTTTACTGGCGGTATGCTGGCTGGCTGGATTGACAGCACCTCTGATCGTGGACGGAAGCCGGCGGTTCGTGACGGACTCGAAGTCTGGGTGAACGCGGACAGCGTCACACCCGTGCGAAACAACTCCGTCGACATACTCAACCGACGTCTCAGAGATCGGGCAGACCGAACACCTGGTAATCCGGGTGGATTTCTCTGTTTTCCGATTTCCGGTCGAAGCGATACAATCAAGAGCACTTTTAGGCTCGATGACTTCTTTTTCTTGTATCCGATTGAGGTCGGGTTCGATACACCATACTGCCTTGCACTGGGCTCCGATGCTGTTTATTTGCACTGTCACGTTCAGGAACGGAGCAACCGAGAGAGGTCATTCGACTTATGATAGGGCCGTATGCTGGCGAGAGACTCGTTCACGTCAGTGCTCTTCAGGAATACGTGTACTGTCCTCGTCGTTATTATTACCAGCGGTACCACGATGAGATTGGCACCACGTACGAACTCGCGGATGGACGATCCAAACACGAGAGGCAGTCCAGTCGTGGAGGGTGGGTTACGGAGCGCTATCTGAAATCGGAGTCGCTCGGTCTCCACGGGAAAATTGATCTCGTCGAACGGAATGACACACTGACTCCTGTCGAACGAAAGCGCGCAGAGAGTGGTGCCTACTACGAGAGCGATGAGATTCAGCTTGCGGGATACTGTATGCTCTTGTCTGATGCCATCGGAGAGGATGTGAACGTCGGATATATCTATCTCTACTCAACGGACGAGCGACACGCAGTCCGTATTACCGACAATCACCGCGGCGCTGTTCGGACGGTAATTGACCGAATACGCTCAATGTCAGTCGACGCAGTACCCCCACTGACCGACACTCCAAGCAAATGTGAAGCCTGTTCCGCCAGAGAGTACTGCATGCCGGCAGAGACAGCCAGACTTGAACCGGAGAAGGCCCGCGGCACGGGCTGGGAGGATCAGATATGAAAACACCGGAGGGGATGTTCGACGAGTCGGTCGTGTACGTCACGAAGCAGGGAACGCAGGTCAGAGTCGACGGCGGACGTATCGTCGTCTGGGATGTCGACGGCGACGAGGGGGAACTGGCCTCGTACCCGACCCAGAAACTCGACACTATCAATGTCTTCGGCGGCGTAAACTTCTCAACGCCATTCGTCGCGGAGGCCAACGAGCACGGTATCGTGCTCAACTACTTCACGCAAAACGGCAAGTACCGCGGGAGCTTCGTTCCCGAAAAAAACACCATCGCGGAGGTCCGCCGCGCCCAGTACGCCCTGTCCACGACGGATGAACTCGCAATTGCGAAGGCGATGATTCGCGGGAAGATTCGCAATCAGCGGACACTGCTCTCCCGGAAGGGCGTCACCGGAACGGACGTGCTGAAAGACCTCGGCGTTCGCGTCGAGAACGCGCGA
>CAYZGA010000010.1:0-2970 GCA_964477945.1 uncultured Halobacteriales archaeon | reverse complement strand
GCTGCTGTCGCTGACCTACGTCTTCATGAAAAACGAGGTCATGAGCGCGTTGCGGCAGTACAATCTCGACCCGTTTCTCGGCGTGTTGCACGCGGATCGTCACGGTCGACCGTCGCTGGCGCTCGACCTGCAGGAGGAGTTCCGGCCGATATTCTGTGACGCTCTCGTGACGCGACTGGTGAATCGGGGAACGCTCACCCACGACGAGTTCAACAAGGACAATCGACTCTCCGACGGCGCGTTCAAGACCTACCTGTCGAAGTTCGACGAGTTCATGCAGGAGGAGTTCACTCATCCACACTTCGAGTACACGGTCACACGCCGGAAGGCTGTCCGACAGCAGGCAATCCTGCTCCGGAAGGCCATCACCGGTGAGATGGACGAGTACCACCCGCTCACCTTCACTCGATAACAATGCGACTCGCAATCGCCTACGATGTCAGCGACGACGCGAACCGGCGGCGCGTCTACCGGACGCTCGAACGGTACGGCGCATGGCAACAGTACAGCGTCTTCGAACTCGAGATCAGCAGAACCGAGCGCGTCGAACTGGAGGACGAACTCCAAGCACACATCGAACCGGCGGATGGAGACCGCATCCGAATCTACCGCCTCTGTGATTCCTGCATCGATGCGACTACTGATCTCGGACACGATCCACCCGACGAGCAATCCAACGTGCTGTAGACTGTTCATCAACCCTTATTATACCTCTGTACGGCCCCAGTCCACGAACTGACCCCACGATGAGCACGGTGCAGAAACGTTTATCAGCCCTGTCGCCGTATTTTCACCCCCGTCACAGCGGGTCGAAAAGCCGAGAAGGCATTGAAACCGACATCGATTAGCCCACGACCGCGGTTGCATAGAAGTCACAGCGGGTCGAAAAGCCGAGAAGGCATTGAAACTGGCCGGATGGGTCGCTTCGGATCGACTTTACTGTCACAGCGGGTCGAAAAGCCGAGAAGGCATTGAAACTGAACAGACACTCGACAAGCCGGTAGAGGAATCGGCAGTCACAGCGGGTCGAAAAGCCGAGAAGGCATTGAAACAGTGCGGGGACATCTCGTTCATCCCACCGGAGAGCACGTCACAGCGGGTCGAAAAGCCGAGAAGGCATTGAAACATCTCGTGGGGGATACTACCCTCGTGGTTGCTGAGGTCACAGCGGGTCGAAAAGCCGAGAAGGCATTGAAACGAGGAGATGCTCGCTCGTGTATTTGTAGGCGACGAACGTCACAGCGGGTCGAAAAGCCGAGAAGGCATTGAAACGATGGTGCGACGGTGGACGCATCGACGCTTTTGACACGTCACAGCGGGTCGAAAAGCCGAGAAGGCATTGAAACGCTTTGATTTCTATGTCCCTTCCTCTATCCGTCGTGGCGTCACAGCGGGTCGAAAAGCCGAGAAGGCATTGAAACACAGCCCACGGTCGGCGAGGAACTCGCACTGCAACCGTCACAGCGGGTCGAAAAGCCGAGAAGGCATTGAAACCGTGCCTGATGACAGAGCGACCGACGCTGGACTTCGAGTCACAGCGGGTCGAAAAGCCGAGAAGGCATTGAAACAGCATCCGCACGCGGTCGCGGTCTGTTGACAGCGCACGTCACAGCGGGTCGAAAAGCCGAGAAGGCATTGAAACCGAGGACACCGGCCAGCGCCGCAGTAGCGGCGCGTGTCACAGCGGGTCGAAAAGCCGAGAAGGCATTGAAACTGATCGGGCCGGTAGCGGGGGGTGATCCGCCGGGTGTCACAGCGGGTCGAAAAGCCGAGAAGGCATTGAAACTAGATCTCTGGGTTGCTTACGCAACTCTGGGATTGGTCACAGCGGGTCGAAAAGCCGAGAAGGCATTGAAACAGCGCCCAATATCCGGCGAGCGACACGCCGATTAATCGTCACAGCGGGTCGAAAAGCCGAGAAGGCATTGAAACAACCTCTCTGATTGTCTGTCCGTCGATTCGTGCTGTCACAGCGGGTCGAAAAGCCGAGAAGGCATTGAAACGTGTCGTCTCTCCGTTTCTCTCCGTTCTGCTGTTCTGTCACAGCGGGTCGAAAAGCCGAGAAGGCATTGAAACGAACGTGTCGTGGGTGTCCGTGTACTCAATCGTAACCGTCACAGCGGGTCGAAAAGCCGAGAAGGCATTGAAACTCGGGATAGTCGGCTATCGTTGCCATACTCAGCAGCCGTCACAGCGGGTCGAAAAGCCGAGAAGGCATTGAAACAAACCGGGGTTCGAGTCCCCGGCGGCAACCTGGGGTCACAGCGGGTCGAAAAGCCGAGAAGGCATTGAAACGTTTTTGCCCTTACTCGGTCGGGAGGTCTATCTCATGTCACAGCGGGTCGAAAAGCCGAGAAGGCATTGAAACCAGACCTTCTACGGGTCTTAGCCGATGTAGGTCCGGTCACAGCGGGTCGAAAAGCCGAGAAGGCATTGAAACAGCTCGCCGGCCCCGTTGGCCTGGGCCATCCCCGCGGTCACAGCGGGTCGAAAAGCCGAGAAGGCATTGAAACGATTGTCTTCGTACCGCTGTTGCTTGACGGTCATCTCGTCACAGCGGGTCGAAAAGCCGAGAAGGCATTGAAACGCCGTCGCCGCCGCATCGCCGGGGTCGCCGGCTTGTCACAGCGGGTCGAAAAGCCGAGAAGGCATTGAAACCACACTGACCGCGCTCCCGCCGGCAGCGTCGCGTCACAGCGGGTCGAAAAGCCGAGAAGGCATTGAAACCGAGCCCGCCGTCTATACCGAGTACGACGGCGTCGAAGTCACAGCGGGTCGAAAAGCCGAGAAGGCATTGAAACAGCTGTCGGTGCGCTTCCTCGAGCGCTCCGTCGTCGACGGTCACAGCGGGTCGAAAAGCCGAGAGGGTATCGCAAACATCCCCACGAGTCGTCCGCATAGTATGGGCTCACGTAGTCGTGCCCGCGAGCTATCAACATGTATAAATCGACGAATCACGTACTGAGCGTA
>CAYZGA010000009.1:0-31813 GCA_964477945.1 uncultured Halobacteriales archaeon | reverse complement strand
TCTCGAGTGCGTCCCGCACGTCGGTTCGGGTGAGGTCCTCGACCGAGCGGTCGTCGGGTGCGAACGCCACGTAGTCGACTGCGCCGACCTGCTCGAGTTCCTCGAGGATGAGGTCCCCCCCACGGTCGCCGTCCAGAAACGCGGTGGTCGTGCGCTCCCGGGTCAACTGGGCCACCGCCTCGGGGATGTCGGTCCCCTCGACGGCGATCGCGTTCTTGATACCGTACCCGAGCAACTGCTTGACATCTGCCCGCCCCTCGACGACGATGAGCGCGTCGCTGCTCTCGACGCGAGGGCCGGCCGGCAGCCCGGCGTACTCGGTAATCTCGGCGGCCCGGGCCCGCTCGCGGACCTCCTCGACGAGTCGGTCACCGGTGATGGCTGTCTCCTCGAACGCCTGCAGGAGCTCTGTCGCCCGGTCGACGACCTGCCGCCGCTTCGCCGCACGGACGTCCTCTATCTCGGTGACCGTACACTCCGCACGGCAGGGACCGACCCGGTCGATCGTCTCGAACGAGGCCGCGAGCACCGCCGTCTCGACGCGGTCCATCGCAGACGCGACGGTGAACGTGCCAAAGGATTGACCCTCGGCCGAACCCACATCGACATCGATCCGTCCGACCTTTTCGGACTCCTGTAACGTCCGCAGGTCGAGGTCCTCGCCGAGCAACCCCTCGGTCTGACCGAACACCGCGCCGACGACGTCACTTCGCTCGACCACCCCACTCGTCTGTATCTCCGCGTGGATGAGGTACTTTGCTGAGTGTTGCATTGGTGAACTGCCCCGCGAGGGGCGTGTTTCGTGATACTGCCATGAAACTGCTCATGGACAGATTATAGTACGAGTGTCGTGATAAAAATAACCACTGGGTTCTCGTACTGTCGGCTGCAAACCCATAGCACAGTTTGCCACCCCGGGATGCCGAATCGTTCCACAAAGTTACATCTGAAAGTGTAATCAAAAATGTATTTACAGAGAAAAAGGCAGAGTGTCTCGGGGTCGTACGGAAATCGGAGATTTCCGTGATGAACGTTGGACACCGTCCAACGAACCTGCGAGCGGGCGATGCCCGCGAGCACCTGACGAGAGACGAAGTCTCTTGAACCACCTGACCCCGGAGCAGTTCACCCGGTTGCACTGGCTGTCACGAACTTCGGTATCGGCGCAGGACTGTACAGCGTGGGTGCGCTCGCCACGGCGGGGCTGTTGTTTGCCGTCGGGTTGTTCGTGCTCGTCGGTGCTGCATCGTCGATACGACTCCCGGAGCTGTGGCCGACCGGGACCCCGTAGCGTCCCGCCCCAGGCGTCCCGGTTCGCGGCCCCTGCGACCGTCCGGGTCGCGGCTACTCCCCACCCCCGTCCGACAGCACGAGCACCGGGGCGTCGAGCCAGTTTGCCGCGCCGGCAGGCGAGGCAAAACGGTCACAGGCCAGCACGACCGGCGCGGACAGGTCGGCAACACGGGCCACCGCGAGCGCAGCCGTGACCGGGTCGGTCTCGAACGGGTGCTCGATGTCACCGCCACCGGGCACCGCGTCGAGTGCCGCGAGGTACTCATCGTGGACCTGCTCGCGGAGGTGCGCACGCGCGCGGCGTTCGAGGTTGGCGATTCGGTCCTCGAGTCGGAACCGCCGCTCGCGGCTCTCCCGACGTTCGCGGGTCCGTTCGCGCGTGGTTTCGAGACGCTGTCTGGCCGCGGCGGCGTCGGTCTCCGCCTCGGAGAGTCGCTCGATGGCCGCCGCGAGCGCCTCGGCGGCCGGTGTCGGGTCCAGCCCCTGCTCGCGGCGTGCCTGCAGACGACCCCTAGCCGCCGCGACTGCCTCGCGCAACGTCTCCCTCTCGCCGGTCGCGTCTGCGGCCACCTGCCTGATCTCGGCGCGCCGCTCGCCGGTCGCCCGTGTCTCGCGTCCGGCCTCGAGGTCGGCCAGTTGCTCGCGGGCCTCGGCGAGTGCGTCGTCGTGGGGCGTCTCCAGCCCCCGGGTTCGCGCTGCGGCGGCGAGTGCCGTTCGTGTCCGGAGCCCCATCCCCGACTCGATACAGCCCACGAACTCGTGGGCCGGTCCCGGCGGGTCGGCGGTCACCGCCACCCGTGCGTCGGTCTCGGGTGCCGTCCTGACCGCCCGGGCGAGAGCGTCCGGGTCGACCGGTTCACACACGGTGACGACCCGACCCCGCCTGACAACATCACCAACTCGGCACCGGACCAGGCCGCTCATAGCTCTGTGTCGCGCATCGCCGCCGGGTCCGGCAGGTCGGTGCCGGCCGCGAACCGCTCGTAGGGGACCGCGGCCGTCTCCCGGTTCTCGTAGGCCGTGGCGGCCTCGCGCACCGCCGGCGGGACGGCGGCGAACTCGTTGAACGGCTCTGTCCGCTCGACCTGAACCGCGTCGTCATGTTTCTCCCGCAGGCGCAGCGCCTGGAACGCCCCGAACTCAGTCTCGGCCAGCAGCGCCACCCGACCGAACTGCCGGTGAACAGTTTCCTCGTGTGCCCGGCAGACGTTGCGCAGCGACTGTCGCGCCTGTCTGGAGTACGCGATTACCAGCAGCACAGTCTCACGTGAACGGAAGAACAGATTAAACGTTACGCCCGGTGGGCGGTCGCGGGTCGACCGACAGGTCCCCGCCGACGGACAGGTCGACCCGGGCGTCGAACAGCGTCAGCAGACCGGCCAGCACCTGCTCGTCGTGCGCGAGCGGGTTGACGTGGACGTGTGCACGGGCGTCCGCCGGCTGAAGTCGACCGACGATAGCGTGCAGAAACTCGTGTGTGTCGGTGTAACTGGCGTACTGCAGTGTCGTCGTGACCGAGTCGAGACAGAGACTCACCCGCTCGTGGGCCTCGAACACGTCGCCGATCTCGATACCGAGTTGCGTCAGGTCTGCCGGCGCCTCGAGGTGTCGCGTCGTGACCGGCCCATCCTCCTCCGGGACGGCGTCCCCGACGGTGATGACGGTGACGTCGTCGGGCGGTGTCCCCGGCAGGGCATCGACGTAGTCGGCCGGTCTCCGGGTATAGGTGACAAACAGCAGATGTGTGCTCTCGTCGGTCCGGTGCAGTGCCGTACAGAGCGAGCGGAGCCGGTCCGTCGGTGGTCCCGCGAGGAGAACGGCCCGGGCATTGTCTGGCAGGCGGTCGTCGATGTACTCGCCGTCTGTGTCCGACATCACTCAGAGCTCGACGTCGACTTCGGCATCCTCGGTTGCCTCCTCGAGTCCATCCTCGTGTGCGCCGGTGGTGAACTGCACCGACAGGTCGGTGTCGGTGAGCGCCTCCTCGAAGGCTGTCCGGAACCGCTGGCTCACCCGACGCGACCGGTCGACTGCCGCTACCGCCTCGCTCGCCCGACGGACTGTCTCCTCGGTGTGGTCGAACTCCGCCGCGAGCTGTGCTGTGTCCGGGTCGTCGGTATCACGGAGTCTCGCCTCCAGCTCCGGTCCCGGCAGGTCGCGCTCCCGAACCAGGTGCAACTGCATCCGCGTCTGGAACACCGTCTCCGGGGTGCAGTCCACCGTCTCCACGATCGCCTCGTCGTCGTCGCCGGCGTAGAACGCTCTGACCAGTCGGCAGAGCGTGCTGTCGTCCAGCGCGAACTGTGGGTCGAACGTCTCGTGCAACCGGTCGATAACCGACCGCAACCGGTCGTCCACCGACCCCTCGTCCGTCGCTAGCGACCCGTGCCCCTCCTGCTGTGTCTCGGTTACCGTCCCCTCGTCGGCCACGTCCATGAAAATATCCCGTAGCTGTGCTGTCTTGTCGTCCATCTTCCGATATTCGACGGGAGAGAAATAAAAACCTGACTGTTGTGCCGAACCCGCTCCCGGTGTACACCGCCGACGGCACAGCACGGTCCGGGTCGGCGCTCGTGTCGCTCAGGCGATATTTGATACATTTAAGACCGTGCAACCTGCCCGGACGACAGTGACCCGGGTTGCAGTCCTCGGCGGTGGCATCGGCGGTCTCACGGCGGCACACGAACTCGAGGGGGTTGTGTAACTGTTACGAGGCAAACGAGGCCGGTCGGCGGGCCGCAAACGCCGTTGTCCGTCGTCACCGCGGCGGCAGACTCGCGGACGTCTGGGAGCTCGAGGAGCCCTCGGTGTTCGACCCGTTCAAACAGCAGGACCGTCTGCGCTATCGCCTCGGTCTCCCACATCCCGCGACGGTCACCGGGTCGTTCACCCGCTCTGTCGTCGGTTGACTCCACCTGTCGACCGAAACATCGAAGACCGGACCGCCCGTACCTGCTGTATGAGCGTCGAACAGGAACAGCGGACGATACGGTGTCTGGTGGCCAAGGTCGGACTGGACGGCCACGACCGCGGGGCACACGTCATCTTGCGTGCGCTCCGTGATGCCGGGTTCGAGGTCATCTACTCCGGACTCCACCGTGCGCCCGAGGAGATTGTTCAGGCGACAGTCCAGGAGGATGTCGACGTACTCGGCATCTCGATTCTCTCGGGTGCTCACGACACGCTCGTCCCCCAGATAATCGAGGGTCTCGAGGAGTACGGCGCGTTCGAGGACACGCTGGTCGTCGCGGGTGGTATCATCCCCGACGAGGACCGCGACGAGCTCAAGCAACTGGGTGTTGCGGAGATATTCGGCCCGGGCGCGTCGATGAACGAGATGATCGAGTTCATCCGGGAGAACGCGCCCGAGCGATGAGCCAGCGCGCTCTCGTCGAGGACCTGCTGGACGGCGACCACCGGGCGCTGGCGCGGGTCATCACCACCATCGAGAACCGCAGACAGGGCTACCGTGACCTGGTCGCCAGCCTCCACCAGCACACCGGGACGGCCGAGGTTATCGGTGTCACCGGGTCGCCGGGGTCGGGCAAGTCCACGCTCGTCGACAAACTCGCGGCGACCTACCGGGAGCAGGGTCTCACCGTCGGGGTCATCGCAATCGACCCGTCGTCGCCGTTCACCGGTGGTGCCGTGCTCGGTGACCGCATCCGGATGGCCTCGAACATCGGTGATATGGACGTGTTTTTTCGCTCGATGTCCGCCCGCGGCACGCTCGGCGGGTTGTCGACGGCGACCGCCGACGCGGTAAAGGCGCTGGACGCGTTCGGCAAGGACCGCATCCTCGTCGAGACGGTCGGTGCCGGACAGAACGAGGTCGACATCGTGCGAACCGCCGATACGGTGACCGTGCTCGTTCCCCCGGGGAGCGGTGACGACGTGCAGATGCTGAAAGCCGGCATCCTCGAGATCGGCGACGTGTTCGTGGTCAACAAGGCAGACCTCCCGGGGGCGGACCGCACGGTCCAGGAACTCCGGGACATGCTCCGGTACGGTGACGGCGACGTTCCCGACACGGTGGGTCACCACGCCGCCGGGGCCGCCGTCGAGTCACTGGACGAGGCGGACCCGGGGGAGACAGACCTGTGGGACCCGACTATCGTGGAGACTGTCGCCGACACCGGCGAGGGCGTGGACGAACTCATCGAGACCTTCGAGGAACACGCCGCCTACCTCGACAGCACCGGCGAGCGCGAGCGCAACGCCCGGACACGCTACGCCGCCGAGATACGTCGCCTCCTCCGTGAAGATGTCGGTGAACTCGTCGCGACGGAACTCAAGCGACAGGGCGGACTCGACCAGTTTGTCGAGCGGGTGCTCGAACGCGAGACGAACCCATACGCGGTGGCCGACGAACTGGTCGAGCCGATGGCCGACTGTCTCGAGGAGCGCGAGGGGTCTTGAAACCCGGCGACTACCGCCGGGGCCGCGAGACCTGCCACCGGGACCGGGTACGGATCACGAGGTCGACTCACGGGTACGCGCTCACGAGCGGACCGGCGCTCACGGCGAGAGGTTCTTTTTCGTGTCGATGTCGATTTCGAGCGAGCGGGGCAGGCGGAAGACGCGGTCGTCGGGGTCCTGCAGTTCCTGCCGGGGGTGGAGTTTCTCGAGTGCCAGGTGGTCGTGGACGGTCCGTGTCGAGACCTCGTGGAGCACTGTCGCCACGGTGTCGGCCTCGTGGAGGGTGAGCCACCGGTTGTCGGGGGTCGTGTCGGCGTCGATAGCGAGCAGACCGGCGAGTCCACCGACCTCCCGTGCCCGGTCTGCGAGCATCGAGAGGAGTGCCGCGTACCGCGAGGCCGTGGCGGCCGACTCCAGCAGGTTCACCGGTTCTACCAGCAGTGTCCCGCCGGGCGGCAGTTCGAGTCCGTCAAGTAGCGCGCCAAAGGCCTCCGCGGGGTCCGCACTGGGGAGTCCTTCGACGGTCAACGCTGCCGGGCCGAGTTTGCCCGCCTCGCGGAGTGTCGCCCTGGTCGCCTCGTCACACGGGCCGACCGGGACGTACGTCGTCGGACGACCGGCCGCGAGATTGTAGAGCACCACCTGACCGAGGGCCGACGGCGGTGTCCGCACAACGACAACCGACCCCGGGTGCAACCCGCCTCGTTCGAACTTGTTGTCGAGATTACCCATCCCCGTCGAGAGGGCCTCCGTCTCTGCCATTGGTGGATGTGCTCCGGCATCGGTTATAATTGTTGGGCGGGACCCGCCGGTGGTGTCGGGGGGCGAGTGCGCCGGTGGGACTCCGCCTGTCCGAGCAGCCGTCGGTCCCTCGCTCACGACCGGGGGTCAGCCGACACCGGCATCCCCCATCGGGGCGTTTCCGGCGACGACAACCGGAATGTCCGTGTTCCGGAGCACTTTCATTGTCACGCTCCCGAACAGTATCTTGCCCGCGGGGGAGCGTTTCCGTCCGCCGAGTGCGACAGTGTCGGGTTCGAGTTCGGTGGCGTGGTCGAGAATCTCCGCTGTCGGTCGCCCCCGGACTCCGACGGTCCGGTGTCCGATGTCGTGCCCATCGAGCACGTCGACCGCTTTAGTGACACTGTCGACCTCGTCCAGCTGTCCGGCACTGTCCCCGGCGTCAGTCTCCGTGAACACGTGGAGGACGACGACTTCGACACTGTCGCTCGCGCCCGGCAGTCCCGCCACGTACCGGGCCTGGGCCATCGCGCGTTCCTCGTTCGTGTCGACCGGCATCAGTACGCGGTACATGCTGTTATCTACACGAATGAACGGTATAAACCCGCTGACCCGTGACCGCTGCGCGCCCCGACGCGGCACCTCCCGTCGAGCGCTGTGCACCGCAGCAGACCCGGCCACACTCTCCTCTGTACCCGACCGGGTGTGTGATGCGTGGCACGCCGTGGTCCAAGTTGGTAACGAACTGCGCAGGCTGGTCCTGAGCGCCGGCAATCTCAGCGTCTGAAACAGGAGACAAAGTGTTTTTGCCCGTGGCGGTCACATTGGCACCTGTCCGAGCAACAGGCCCCCCGGTCGCTACTGGTACGACTGACAGTAACCGGATTCCCTCCCCGGGTGGTCGCCTCGGCCTGATCGATATGAGAAGAACCCACGAACCCGGCGGCCAGGAGACGAGACCACAAACCAGGGCCAGCAGGGACACCGCCGACTTCCGGAGCAGGGGACCGCACCGGTTATCTACCGGTCACGGAATGCCGGGGACGGTGGACACACGGGAGGTGAACGGGTGATGAGCAGGAAAGAGAACGTCGAGACGGCGCTCATGCGACTGCGGCCGGTAGTGGACGAGGCGCTCGCGGAAGTCGTACAGAGTTCGCCACCGGAGCAACTGTCCAGCGCGTCCCAGCATCTCATCGAGGCGGGTGGCAAACGACTCCGGCCGGTTATCCTCCTCCTCGCGGCCGAAACACTCGCCGACCGCCACGTCGACAACGGACTCGACAGCCAGCACGAGGACTTGCTCCCGGAGATTCCAAACGACCCCGAGACGTACCGGGACGTTCCTGCCGCCGACGGCGGTGGGGTCGATGTCCTGACGGCCGCCGCCTGTGTCGAGGTGGTACACACCTTCTCACTCATCCACGACGACATCCTCGACGACGACGACGTGCGCCGCGGCGTCCCGGCGGTCCACCGACAGTACGGCGACGAGATGGCGATCCTCGCCGGCGACAAACTGTTCGCCCGCTCGTTCGAGTTGCTTCTCGAGACTGGTGCCTCACCGAACGACGCGGTGCCGGCACTCGGGATGCTCGCCCGGACCTGTAACAAACTCTGCGAGGGCGAGGGGCTGGATATCTCCTTCGAGGACCGTGATGCGGTCACCGTTCCCGAGTACCTCCAGATGGTCGACCTGAAGACGGGTGTCCTGTTCGCCGCCACCGCGAGCATCCCGGCAGTGCTGATGGGACACAGGGAGGCGGTCGACCCGCTCGCGGGCTACGGCCGCGAGGTCGGCCGCGCGTTCCAGATCAAAGACGACCTGCTCGACCTGACCGCGTCGACGGAGGCGCTGGGCAAACAGCGCGGGAGCGACCTCGTCGAGGGGAAACAGACTATCGTGACCGCTCACGCCCGCCAACAGGGTGTCGACATCGACAGTCTCGTCGAGAGCGACAGCGTCGAGGCGGTCACCGAGGAGGAGATCGACGACGCCGTCGAGCAACTCAAGGAGGCCGGGAGCATCGCCTACGCCCGCGAGATGGCACGTGACTGTGTCGAGCGCGGCAAGGAACACATCTCCTCGCTCCCGGATAGAAAGCCCCGCAAACTGCTCACCGACATCGCCGAACACCTCGTCGAGCGCGACTACTGACCACCAAGTGTCTCGACGGGGCCGTGAGCGCACTGGCCGACACTCGTCGCCACTCGTGGGGAGTGTTCACTCGTGCGCGGCGAGCGTGCAGATCTCCTCCCAGCGGCCCTCACTCTCGAGAAACTGCTGGAGTTCTGTCGCGTACTCGTCTGCGAGGCCGGTTGCGGCCGCGAGTTTCTCCTCGTCGACACTGTCCGGGTCAGAACCACCCGACAGCAGGCCGCGAATGCGGCCGAGCAGACCGTTGTCACCGCTGTTCTGTCCCCCGCTCGGCCGTGCACCCATCCCCTGTGGCATGTTCTCCAGTTCGGGCAGAATCTGCTCGACCTTGCCCGTCTCCGCGACGAGTGTCGCCTCGCCGGGTGTCCCGGGGTCGTCGATACTGAACTCCACGGCCGTCATGATCAGGCCCCACTGCTGGTTCGTGAACTCCGAGCTCTGTACCCTGTCCTCGAACTGCCTGTCGACCTGCATCCGTGCGCCGGTGAGTCGGTCTGTCCAGTCGTCGCTCATAGACCCGCGTACGGGTCGGACCGGTATCAGCGTTCGGTCCCCCGATTGGGAGTCGGTCTACGGGTTCCCCGGTCGCTCTCTCCCGGACCAGGACAGCGCCCGCTCGCGGGTGTCTGGACAGTCGCGGACTGACCGCTGACCCGCGCCCGTCGACCACCGGGGTTTTGTCCTCCCCGGCGAGACACTCTGTGGATGAGCAACCGACCGAACGTCGTCATGATCGTGCTGGACAGTGTCAGACGCGACTGCGTGAACCGGGAGACGATGCCGACCTTCGAGGCGTTTGGCACCGACGCGACGACGTTCACCGACGCGGTTGCCCCCGCGTCCTGGTCGGTTCCCGCCCACGCATCGCTGTTCACCGGGACCCACCCCGCGACGCACGGGGCCACGACGCTCAACCCGGTGTTCCGTGCCGGACCGACCCTCCCTGGACTGCTCTCGGATGCCGGTTACGACACCTGCGCCGTCTCGAACAACCAGTACGTCCACCCGGCGACGGGGTTCGCGCGCGGGTTCGACACCTTCGAGACACTCTCGGGGGCCACCCCGCCGGCGTGGCTCGTCTCCCTGCTGGGACCGCTGTGCAACCGTCTCGTCGGCGGGTCTCTGCGGGGACCGACCGAGCGACTGTTCAACGACCGCCGTGTCCGTCACGGCTGGACGAGTGCCCCACCGCCGCCCGACACCGGACTCGCCGACCGGGTCGGCGAACTGGCTGCCGCGGCGTCGTCGCCGTTGTTCCTCTTTGTCAACCTGTTCGACGCCCACCTCCCCCGGTCGCCGGCCCCCGAGCACGCCGACCGGTTCGTCGACGACGCGCTCGCGGACGCGGAGATTGCCACCAACGAGCGGGCCCACAAGTTCGGGCCGGGGATGGACGACCGCGGACTGGCGCGACTCTCCCAACTCTACGATGCCGACCTTCGCACAGTCGACGACCGGTTTGCCGACCTACTCGCGGAACTGACTGCCACCGGCGTGCTGGACGATGCCCTCGTGGTGGCTGTCTCGGACCACGGTGAGCATCTCGGCGAGTTCGGTCTCGTCGGCCACCAGCACAGCGTGTTCGACGGTGTCGTCTCCGTCCCACTCTCGATCCGGTTCCCCGATGGCGGTCCGGACAGGGTGGACGGACAGGTCGAGACCCGCCGCGTGTTCCACACCGTCCTCGACGAGGCCGGCGTTGCGACGTACCCGGAGTGGTCGCTCGGCTCCGGCCGCACCGACGATGTCGCACGGGGCTCCTTTGTCAGCCCGATGCTCGATATCGAGGCGCTCACCTGGCACGACACTGTCCGGTACGACCGGTCGCTCCACGGCGAACCGCTCTCCTTTGCTCGGACGGCCGACCACAAGCTCATCCGGTTCGACGGCCGTGAGTGGCTGTTCGCGCTCCCGGAACGAGACGGCGAGGCTATCCCCCGCGAGGACAGACAGACGCGGGACCTCTCCGAGCAACTACTGCCTCACGTGTGATACGGTCGTGCGTGGCTATTTTCGGCCCGCCTCGGAGTTCATACGTTTCGCGGGCTGACACACCTGTCTGGCGATAGCATAGCGGCACAGAGTCACGCACGACCGTACGAGAGGGGAGGCCATCTACCGGTGCGCGTCGAGAAAGGGCAACACAGTCTCGGCGACAGGTGTCCGGTGTTCCTCGTAGACGCCGTGACCACCGGAGACGAGAGCGAGGTCGCCGCCGAGTCGGCGGGCCGCCTCGCGCTGGCTCTCGACGGGAACCAGCGGGTCCTGTCTCCCGCCGACGACCAGCGACGGGACCCCGATGTCCGACAGCACGTCGCCGTCGTAGTCGAGCATAGCCGCACACGACCGCTCGACATCACCGGGGGCCTCGGGTTCGGGTAACCACCGCGCTCCGGCGCGGTACAGCGGCGGCACCACCAGTCGACGCGCCCCCGCGTAGACGGCCCTGATGTAGTCCATATGCAGGGTGCGGTACTGTCGTCTCGCCGCGTACTCCCACCAGCGCCCGACCGTCTGACGGCCGTACGCGCCGAGACCGGCCCCGCAACTCACGAGCACGAGCCGCTCGACGAGGTCCGTCCGAGCCGCGAGATGCGCACCGACCACACCGCCCAGCGAGATGCCGAACACGTGTGCCGGTCCGATGTCCGACAGCACGTCGGCGTATCCGGCCGCCATCTCCGCGGCGTCGACCCCCTCGGGCAGTCCGGGCGGCCGCGCCATCACCCACACGTCGTACTCGCGGTAGGCCGCAAAGTAGTAGCGGCCCAGTATCTGTGTGGTGAGCCAGTCCGGGTCTGTCCACCAGCCGATACCGTCGAGGACACCCGTGAGAATCAGTAACCGGTCTTCGCCACCGCCGAACCGGTGGTACGGGTGCCCCGCTGGCTCGACGCCGTACGCGACCATCGGGTCAGCCGTCGATGTACTGGAGTTCCCACTCGTTGCGGTTGGCCAGTACCTGGTAGCCCTCCTCTGTCAGTGTGTACGAGTTTGTCCGCTTGTCTATCTCACCTTTCTCGATGAGCCCTTTCTCGACCAGTGTGTCGAGGTTCGGGTACAGCCGTCCGTGCTGTATCTCCGACTCGTAGTAGTCCTCGAGCTCGTCTTTTATCGCCAGGCCGTGCGGCCTCTCGAGTCCGGCGGTGACGTAGAGGATATCTCGTTGGAATCCTGTCAGGTCGTCCATGTCCACCCGGATGTAAGGGCCGAAACATATTAATTCCATCGTACTATCGGATGGCAGGAGACTGTGTCACTGGCCGTGGCACGACCAGCGGAGTTCCCGGGTCGGGGTGCGCGAAACCGACCGACAGCTCGACAGTCACCGCTCGAATCTGATGTGTTTCGCGGCGAGGATTGCGGCGACAGCGGCGGCGAGCACCGCGAGCGCGACGCCGAGCGGGATATCGCGCCCGTCGGACTCGCCGCGCTGCCAGTCCGCGTCGAACACCGACTCGAAGTAACCGGCGGCCGGCCCCTCGAGCAGGAGTGCCACCTCGCGGTTGTTCCGGAACGCGTTCCGGTTCCAGTTGATGCTCCCAACGAGTGCCTGCTCGCCGTCGACGACCAGTCCCTTTGCGTGAATCCGCTCGAACGCCCCGCCGGGGTCGGCCAGTCGCACCGTCAGCGGCAGGTCACCCGCCGCGGCCTGGTCGCGGAGCCACGCGGCCAGTTGCTCGTTCTGTTCGGCTGCGTACCACGCACTCGACAGCAGGATGCGCACCTCGACGCCGCGCGCCGCCGCGTCGAGAACGGCCTGCAGGAGCGGCAACTCCCTGTTTCCGATGCGGACCTGCTTGATGTCGAGTGTCTCCTCGGCGTTCTCGATGCGGTCACGCACCACCCGAGCCGCGTTGTCCGGTGTCACGAGCAGGTGGGTCCGTTCGACGGGGAGCCGTTCCCGCTCGAACTCCTGGGGGTACCCGCCGGTCGAAGGGTCCGACTCCACGAGTGTCGGGTCCGACTCCGTCCAGGAGACTGTGTCCACCCAGTTGGCGTCCGCCCGGTAGGTGTCGACCAGTCCATCGACGATCCGGTCCTGTCCGGTGACGACCCCCCACCCCCGGTTCGCCGCGCCGCCGGTCCCGGACGGTTTCCAGTTCTCGCTCGTCACGAGCGCCCGGTCGTCGACGACAGCGTACTTCGCGTGGTGGTAACGGTACCGCTCGCGGTCCCCGCCGAAGACCCGGACTGTCGCGCCTGCACGGGAGAGTTGTGAGAGGACGGCCGCCCCGTCGCCGGTCATCCCCCCGACCGGGGAGCCGTCAACGAGCACCGACACGGTGACCCCGCGGTCCAGCGCGCCGGTCAGCGCGTCGACCACCCGCTGTGCGGTGAACGTGTAGCCCGCGAGCAGTATCCGGTCCCGGGCCGAGTCGAGCAACTCGACCGCCCGGTCACCCTCGTCGGGCAGGACGAACGCCTCGACGGTCCCGCCGGTGGCGGTCACGACCGGCCTGTCGGTTGTTCCCAGCGGTTCCCACCCACCTGTGGACGCATTGTAGCGCTCGCCGTCGGGTGCCGACCCGTACCGCACCTCGTCCACGACCGTCCCTCCGTGCAGGAGTCGGACGGACTCACCGCCGTTTGCGAGTTGTACCGCCCCCGGAAGTGGTGCGACCGTGCGGTTGGTCAACCACTCGGTCAGCCCCGGGTCTGTCGAGAAGGTCACCGTCCGTACGGGCGGTGTCGGCGTATCGAGCGTGGCTCCTGTGGTGTTGGTGACGTTCGTGGCACGCGGCGAGAGTGGGACGCTTTCCTGTTCGTCGGCGAGTCGGTAACCGGACAGGTTCGCGTCCGGTGGGAGCGAGACAGTGACGAACTCACCCCGGTCTCCATTGGTCACGGGGTTGGGGTACAGTCCGCTGATACGTGCCTGCCCCGCCGCCGACTCGTTCACCCCGGTCTGACCGCTTCCACCCGTTCCTGCCGAGTCCGTTGCGCCCGCATTACTGACGATCACAGGTGATCCGAGCGCGAGCGCGACTATCGCGAACACAACCGCCGCTGCTGTGGCCCTCCGGAGCACGGCGAGTCTGGTCGGCTCATCGGATATAAACCCGCGCGTGACCTGTCAGGAGCGTCGACTGTCCCCGTCGGAGGGTCCGCGGCGTCGGTTCCGGCACGATAGGAGGCCTCACCCGAGCGCCCGCTCGCCGAGGCTGTACTCGACAGCACGCTCGACGTGGAGTGCGGTCGTATCGAACAGCGGAACATCCGGGCAGTCCGACTGCGTGACCAGTAACTCGATCTCCGTACAGCCGAGCACAACACCCTCGGCACCAGACGCGGCGAGGTCGTCGATGACCCGGAGGAACGTCTCCCGGGACTCGTCGCGTGTCTCGCCGTGGGTCAACTCCTCGAAGATTATCTCGTCGACCGTATCGCGGTCCGACAGGTCCGGAACGACGATGTCGATACCGCGGTCGGCAAGTCGGTCCCGGTAGAACGACCCGCTCGTCACCGCCTCGGTACCGAGCACGCCGACGGTCTGCAACCCTGCCGCCGTGACGGCATCCGCGGTCACGTCGAGGATGTGGACGAACGGAACCGACAGCGACGCCTCGATTCGCGGTGCGACCCTGTGCATCGTGTTGGTCGCCATGAGCACGAACTCCGCCCCTGCCACCTCGAGGTCCCGTGCCGCATCGGCCAGGTACTCGCCGGCGCGGTCCCACTGCTCCCTGCGAACGAATCGCTCGATGTCCGCGAAGTCGACACTCCGGATGACCAGGTCACCGGCGCTGTGGCCGCCACGGGCATCGTTGATACCGTCGTCGATACGCCGGTAGTACTCGATGGTCGACTGACTGCTCATCCCACCGAGTACACCGACGGTCCGGGGGAACTCGTCTGACATCCGTGTCGCAGGTTCTCGGGTACCACACCCAAAGGTTACGATGGCCTGACGACGAACCGCCTGAGTTGCGCCGTGGAGTGCTCGACACGGTGTCTCACTCTCCGCGAAATGTCGCTCCGCAGTTGATGCCAGTGCACGGCAACCCAGGGCACGAGCGCCCGACTGCTAGATGCGGGAGCACCCCCGGAACTCCGCCCGCGGGCGTCGGAACGCTCTTTGACCCTCACAGGGTAGGGCCGGGTGGCCGATGACGACGAACGTCGGGTCCGAGGGCCGCGTGACTGGACTGGTTATCCGATTTGCGCGACCCGGTGACGAACCCTATGAGTGCAGAGGCCACGTTTCTCTCCACACATTTGCGGGAAGAAGTGTACGAATGTGGGAGAATCGCGTCTGCTACGTGCTGAGAGAGGACAGTTGTCAGTTGTTGTCAAGCAGAGGCTCGCGGCCTCCCAGAATCCGAAGTGTTCGAACGGGCACTCGAACGCGGGCTCGAAAACCTGTGGGAGGACCCCGTACTGGCACAGTACCTCGACCGTGAGGAGGCCATCGAGCGCGTCGGTCGGACGAAAGCCGAGCGAGCGGAGCGAGAGCGTAAGCTCGCCGAGGCGGACGTCGACTGGGGCCTGAACACGTGACGTTCGCGGCTGTCTCAGACGCAGGCCCACTCATTCACCTCGCCGAAATCGGTTCGCTCGAACTTCTATCGACGTGTGACACACTCCTCGTTCCAGAGACGGTTCACGAGGAAGTCGACGCCGGTGGTGTTCCGGACGGGTTGGCCGACCGCTCGTGCGAACTCATCGAAGTCGACGAAAGCCGAATCGAAGCTGAAAAACTGGATGCCGGGGAGCGCGCCGCGATTGCGGTCGCAGAAGGGCCGGGAGCTGTTCTCCTGACCGACAACCTTGCCGCCAGAGAGGTAGCATTGGACGCGGACGTCGAAGTACACGGCTCTATCGGCGTCATCGCGCTCGGTTACGGCTCCGGATTGCTCGACAGAGACAAAAGCCGACCCGTCCCCGGGTGACCGTGCGGGTGCCGCCGTCGACCTCTCAGTATCGGGCACCCCTGGCGGTCCACCTCTGTCGCATCGAGCACAGACCTGGTGTGGTCGCCAACCGTCGGTCTCCTCGGGTTCATCGCTGCCAGTAACGGGCTGTGGGTTGGTTCGGAATCTGGTACTCAGGTCCCAGAACGGGTTACTCGAGCAGGTAGCCGCCGTCGACGACGAGACTGTGCCCGTGGATGTAGCGACCCCCGTCACCCGCCAGCAGGACCGCGGCCGGCGCGATATCGTCCGGTTGGCCGACAAACGGCGTGAGAACATCGTCCAGGAGTCGTGCCTCGTCGGCGTCGCTCTCGATGGGCGTCATCCCCGACTCGACCGGTCCCGGGCAGATAGCGTTCACCGCGATTCCCTCGGGACCGTAGTCCAGCGCCATCTGCCGGGTGAGACTCGTCACCGCCCCCTTCGAGGAGACGTAGGCCGCTTTCTCGGTGTCCTCGCCACCCCGCAACCCTCGCTGTGATGAGATGTTGATGATTCGGCCGTGGTCGCTTTCGCGGACGTACTCGAGTGCGTGTTTCGAGCACCGGACCACGCCCTTCACGTTGACGTCGTGGACGCGGTCCCACTCGGCCTCGGTCAGTTCGTGGACAGGGTTGTCACTGGTGACGCCCGCACTGTTGACGAGAATATCGACGCCGCCGTACGTCTCGACAGTTCGCTCGACCAGTTGTTCGACACTCTCCCCGTCGGTGACATCGGTTCGCTGGAAGATGGCACTCCCTCCTTCGCCCTCGATAACCGCGAGTGTCGTCCGGTCGTCACCGGGGGCGCGGGACTCCTCGCGGACGTCGGCGAGGGCGAGGGTCGCACCCTCGCGTGCGAACGCGATTGCGATTGCCCGCCCGATACCGCTGCTCGCGCCCGTGACGATTGCCGTTCTGCCCTCGAGTGTCATCGTTCCACCCCCGGCCCGTCGACCCGTTCGGTCTCGGCCACACGCCAGGAGTGGGTCGGTTCCCAGCCAAGCTCCCGGCGAGCCTTTGCCGACGAGAACGCGGCCTCGTCACCGTTGCTCTCCCAGTCGGGGGCGCTGTCACCCCACGCCGCCGCAACCGCCCTGTCGGTCGGTGCGTCGATGTAGTTGTCCCCGGCCACGGCGATGTACCGCTCGTGACCGGACAGGTCAGCGTCGAGCGCACACCGGATCATACGTGCGGCGTCGCGCACGTCGACGTACGACCACAGACTGCCCGACGGCGTCGGGTCCGCGAGGTCGAACGACCGCCGGACAGCGGCCGTCTCGTACGCCCCCGGCACCTGAATCCACGAGGGCTGGAGCGAGGCGACAGAGACGCTGTAGTGCCTGACGGTGCGCTCGGCGATGATCTCGCCGACCACCTTCGAGATGCCGTAGGCGTCCTCGGGGCGCTGTGGGTGGCTCTCGTCGACGGGGAGTGAGTCGAGCGACCGGGCCTGCTCGCGGTACGTAACCCCGTAGGTTGCCTCGCTGGAACTCCAGACGACATCCGCACCGACCTCCCCTGCGGCGGTCAGCACGTTGTACGTGCTCGTGACGTTGTGGACGAACGTCTCCCCGCCGGCACGGTGACCGGCCCCCGGTACCGCCGCGAGGTGGACGACGGCGTCCGGGTCCACATCGAGACAGAGTTCCCAGACGGGACCCTGTTCGGTTACGTCCGTCGCGAGGTACTCCACTGTCTCGTACGGCGAACGCTCCGGTTCCCGCAGGTCGAGACCGACAATCTCGTACTCCCCGGCCAGTTCTTCGAGGGTCCACCGTCCGAGTGTCCCGAGTGCGCCGGTGACGAGAACAGTTCTCATACCTGACAGAGCATCGCGTAATCTCGGATGTTTGTTAGTCTGGGGGTGCTCAGTCCGTCTGGACGGGGATTTCGACGGCTGTCTCTGTGTCGATTCCCTCCGAGTTCTCGGTGGCCGGTTCGGCGAGGTCGTCGAGGACTGCCTCGACATTACGGATATTCGCCTTCCAGAACGAGTCGAACAGGGTGCCGAGGTACGGAACTGACCCGCCAACTGTGTCGATGGCGATATTGGCGATCATCCGCAGCAACGTCGTGTAGGAGATACCCAGATTCGCGGCCTCGACGACGATGTACAGTGAGAGACCGGCACTGACCAGATCACCGACAACCGGGACGACCCCGAGAATGGGGTCGAGACCGACGCTGGCGTTTGTCCCCGGGACCTGGACACTCTCGTCCAGCGCGTGTGCAACGACCTCCATCCGGCGAAGCGCTGCCTCGTCGACGCTGGACGGTATCTCGCCGTCGTACGCCGCGTCGAACCGCGACTCGAAGTTGGCTGTCATACAACTGTTAGACGGTGCAGGATACAAAAAGGCAACGTGGTGAGCGGGCGATCACCGAGAGCGAACGGTTCAGACGCCGGAAGCGTCGGTGTCTCGCTGGCTTCGGTTTCGGTCCGAACCCCGTGGGTGCTGTCCCCAGAACGCTGTCACGGGTACTGTCGACCTGAACGGGTCGCGTCTCGGGGTGTCGGTCGTGGTCGGTGGTGCGGCCACACGGGCATCGTGACATCTGCGCACCGGTTCGACGGGCGGTGATAGTTGACTCGACCCTGTATTTCAAATACGAGCGTATCCTACCACCGCTACTAGTGACGGCAGAATCACAGACCGGCGAGCGGGCAGTCGTCGCGAAGCGGGTCGACTCGGGTGAGGCCGACACGACGGAGATCAGGGAGTTGACCCGGGCGGCAGGCTACCAGGTCGTAGAGACAGTCACACAGACCCGCACCGAGGACCCGGCGTACGGGTTCGGTGAGGGGAAAGTCGAGGCGATGGGTGCCACCGTCGCGGCAACGGACGCAAAAGTATTAGTGGTAGACAACGAACTCGGTCCCTACCAGACGTTCAATATCGGGAACAAGCTCCAGGAGGGGGTCCGGGTGGTCGACCGCTTTCGGCTCATCCTCGAGATCTTCGGCCAGCGAGCACACACCCGCAAGGCGCAGTTACAGGTCGAACTCGCGCAGTTGCGGTACGAACTGCCGCGGGCGGAGGCAAAGGCGAGTCTCGCGAAACGCGACGAGCGCCCGGGGTTCATGGGACTGGGCGAGTACGACGAGAGTCGCGAGCGGGATATAAAGGCCCGCATCGCGCGCATCCGCGAGGAACTCGAGCAGATAGAGCAGACCGACCAGCAGCGCCGTGACCAGCGCCGCGAGTCGGGGTTTGAACTGGTGGCGCTGGCGGGCTACACGAACGCCGGCAAATCGACACTCCTCCGACAGCTCGCCGCCGACCTGGATGTCGACGAGAACGAGGACCTCCACCCGGACCTGGACTCGACCGCCGCCTCCGAGGACCGACTGTTTACCACGCTCGGAACGACCACGCGCCGGGCCGAGCTGGGTCCCCGTGACGTGCTCGTGACCGACACCGTCGGGTTCGTCTCAGACCTGCCACACTGGCTCGTCGAGTCGTTCAAGTCGACGCTCGACTCGGTGTATCTCGCCGACCTCGTGTTGCTGGTCGTCGACGCGAGCGAGTCGGTCGCCGAGATGCGCGAGAAGCTCGTGACCTGTCACGACACCCTCTACGAGCGCAACGAGGCACCCATCGTGACGGTGCTCAACAAGAGCGACTGCGTCGACGAGGCGGACCTCCGCGAGCGACGCGAGGCACTCTCCGCGCTGGCCCCGAACCCGGTTGTCGTGAGCGCACGCACCGGTGAGAACGTCGACACGCTACGCGAGCGCATTCACGCGGAACTGCCGGCGTTCGAGCGCGAGCGGCTGGTCCTCCCGATGACCGACGACACGATGAGTGTCGTCTCGTGGATTCACGACCACGCCAACGTCCGCAACGTCGAGTACGGCGAGCAGGTCACCATCGAGTTCGAGGCGCGACCCGACGTTGTTGCCCGGTCGCGGGACAAGGCGACCGACCTCGTGGCCGGTGTCTCGGCCTGACCGGACAGGAGTCCGGGTCTCGGCTCAGCGACCGGACGCGGGATTTTAAGCCGCAGTATCCACCACTGGAAGGTATGTTCGAGAAGTCCACGTGGATACGGCTCCCGCGAAACGTCGTCGTCGGACACGGTGCCCTCGGGCGGGCAGGCGAGACCGTCGCCGAGACACACCTCTCGGGCCGGCCGCTGGTGGTGACCAGTCCGACACCGAGACAGGTCGCCGGCGAGTCGGTCGTCGAGCAACTGCGCGAGGTCGGACCGGACCCCGCTGTCGTCGTGGTGGAGGAGGCCACGTTCGCGGCCGTCGAGCGGGTGCTCGCCCGCGTGGACGAGACCGACGCGGGCTATCTGGTCGGTGTCGGCGGCGGGAAGGCGATCGACATCACGAAGATGGCAGCCGCGGAGCGTCACCTCGGCTTTGTCTCGGTTCCGACGGCCGCCAGCCACGACGGTATCGTCTCCAACCGGGGGTCGGTTCCCGAGGGTGACACCCGGCACAGTGTCGCGGCCCGCCCCCCGCTCGCGGTCGTTGCCGACACGACGGTGCTCGCGGACGCTCCGTGGCGACTCACCACCGCCGGCTGTGCCGACATCATCTCGAACTACACCGCGGTTCGTGACTGGCAACTCGCACACCGCCTGCAGGGAGCCCCCTACTCCGAGTACGCCGGCGCGCTCTCCCGGATGACCGCCGAACTGCTCGTCGACCGGTCAGGCGATATCCGCGAGGGACTCGAGGAGTCTGCCTGGATAGTGATAAAGGCGCTCGTCTCGTCGGGTGTGGCGATGAGCATCGCCGGCTCCTCACGGCCCGCCAGCGGGGCCGAGCATCTCTTCTCACACCGCCTCGACCGACTCGCCCCCGACGCCGCACTCCACGGCCACCAGGTCGGGGTCGGTGCCATCATGACTGCGTACCTCCAGAGCGGGGACAGTCTGTGGCCGGACATCCGCCGGGCACTCGACGACATCGGCGCGCCGACCACCGCCGACGCCCTCGGTATCGACGAGGACACCCTCGTGCGGGCGCTCGCAACCGCAAACGAGGTGCGAAACCGCTACACGATCCTCGGGGACGGCATCAGCGAGGCCGCCGCACGCGAGGCCGCAACCGTCACCGGCGTCGTCTGATACCGTCGGACGGAATCTCGTACAGATATCCGCCACCCCGAGGTGGCGGACACCGGTCCAAAGGGACACCCGACAGTATCAGTTCTCGACTTGTTCGGTATCCGCGCCGGGTGCGTTGCGCTTGACGCTATCGATACCGTTCTCCGCGCCGGTGCGTTCGGCGTAACCCTGTCCGCTGTCGGCGAGGACGTTGCCGTTGCGGTGCCGAAGACGCCAGCGCCAGCGCCCTTCGGCGTCCTCGTACACCTCGAACGCCGCACTCCCGACATCGAGGACGTGCGCGTCGGGTGCGTACTCGCGGACGCGGTCGGCAGCGTCGGTTGCTCCGCGACGGGAGCTGTACCCCTGCCCGCTGTCGGCGATGATGTTGCCGTTGCGGTGAACGAGTCGCCAGCGGTACTCGCCGGCGTTGTCCTCGTAGATGTCGAACTCAGCGTCGCCACCCTCGACCGCGTTCTCCTGGACGCTGGCAAGCCCCTGACCCGCCTTCTGCCGGGAGGCGTACCCCTGCCCGCTATCTGCGAGTATATTACCGTTCCGGTGGAGGAGCCGCCAGCGGTGTTTGCCGCCCCTGTCGCGGTACACCTCGAAGGCGGCGGGGTCGAGTTTCAGGTAGTCGGCACTCTCGACGTACCCACGGAGACGCTCGACGGCGTCGTCCCGTCCCGACGCGGAGGCGTAGCCCTGCCCGCTGTCGGCGATGATGTTGCCGTTGTCGTGGCGGAGTCGGAAGCGGTGTTTGCCGGCACTGTCCTCGTAGGTCTCGAACGTGGCCCTGCTCTGGACGGTTTCGTCACCGAGAAACGGGGCCGCGTCCTCGCCGTCGGTTGCCTCGTCGCCCTCCGATACATCGACACCGGCCACATCGAGATCGAGCACACCGGCACCGAAGGCGTCACGCTTCACCGCACCGAGTCCCTGCTGTGCCTTCTGCCGTGAGGCGTATCCCTGCGCGCTGTCGGCGATTATATTACTGTTGCGGTGACGGAGTCGCCAGCGGTGCTTGCCGCCCCGGTCGGTGTAGAGTTCGAACTGTGACTGGCTGTCCTCGATACGGTCGAGTTCGCGTGCCAGCATCTGACGGGCCGTCCGTTCGGTCTCTGCCTCCCGCTCTGTCGCCTCCGCAGTCTCCCTCGCGCGCGCCGCGTCGGCCTCCGCACTGCGTTGCTCTCTCTCGGCAACCGCCGCGCGCCGCTCTGCCGTTTCCCGGGCCTCCCGGTCGCTCACAAGCAGTGGGGTGAAGATGCCACCCGCGGCGACGAGAACGATACCGAGACCGTACAGTCCGATTATCGGTACCTCCTGTCCGTCGAACGATGCCCCGAAGTTGCCGGGGTACGCGACGACGAACCACCCGACAGCAAGCAAACAGACGGCAGCACCGACGTACGCGAGATACGTTGCCGACTTCCGCAGCGGCAGCCTGATCACCGGGCCGACCAGCAACAGCAACAGCGCGAGAGCCGAGAGCGCCGACCCGATCTCACGCGGTACCGACTCGACACCGCTTATTAGTACCAACGAGATGCCGACGATGCCGACGACGACACCGACCACGAACACCAGGTATCCGTACGCCTCACCGACCGTCGACGATCTGCCGATTCGCGCATCGTACCAGTCGACGACTGTGTCTGACCGCTCTCCTCCCATACACGGGTAACAGATGGCACGAGTATATAATTTGTGCAGAACGGACAAACCGGTTTCGTGGCGTCTAGCCGTCGGACTCTGGTTGCACGGGACGATTCGCGCACAGCAGGCCGGTCGCCGTCCCCGTGTGAACCCACCCGGGGCACTCGGCCTGCCCCGCCTGTAGACAGGAGAGTGAAAACCACTATCAGCGTCGGCGGGCAAGCGGGTGGTATGACGAAGCGCCACGTGTCGGTACCCGACGGCGCTGCGGAAGGGTTGGACGCGTTCGTCGAGGAGGTCGACGGGCGACTCTCGGGCGACGAGGACACCTGCACCGTGGTCGAGGAGGTACTCGTCGACCTGCACGGTGACCGCGACGCCTACGAGCGGTGGCAGGCCGGCGAGGCGGTCTCGGCGGCAGAGCGGGTCAGACTGCAGGGGTACGACCCGTGTAACGTGACCCTCGAAAGCGAGTACTACGCGGAGGCCGAGACCGACGAGCAGTTCGAGCGGTCGAAACACCTCCAGTGGCTCTGGCGACAGTTCGACGCGACCCCGATGGCGGACAACGTCGCCCTCGCGCTGGAGTTTCGGCAGATGCTCGCCGGTCATCTGTTCGCGGACTGTGGAGACAACTGCCGGTTCTTCAAGGGTATCTCGATGACCTACGGTCACAACATCGAGGTGGGTGACAACGTTGTCGTCCACGACGACGTGCATCTCGACGACCGCGGCGCGCTGACCATCGGTGACCGTGTCTCTCTCTCGGACGGCGCACACATCTACAGCCACGACCACGATGTCGTCGACCAGACCGAGGTGCGCAACTACCACACCGTCATCGAGGACGACGTCCGCGTGACCCACGACGCGATGGTGCGGGCGGGGGCCCGGATGGGTCGCAACTCACTGCTCGCGGCGAAGTCGGTGCTCAAAGACGACGTGCCCGCCCACCACATCGCCGCGGGGTCACCCGCGGAGTCGATTGCGGTCAAACCCGGGTGGGAGTCGGTCGCGGCACCGCTGGAGAACGCGGATTGTCGCGACCAGCGCCGCATCGAGTACGACCTCCCGGCGACTCTCCCGGTGTTCGACGAGTTCGACCGGGACCTCTCACCGCCGGACCGCTGACGCCGGCCCGGTTGTGTGTCGCCCGCGCCAGTTCGCGCTGTCCGTCGCAGTCGTCGGTCCCGCCGGAGACAACACAACGCCCAAACCGACGGGCGACGGAGAGTTCGGTACACTGGTGGTATCTGTGACCGAGAAACGGGAGTACACCGGCGACTACGACGACAAGACGCTGTACCTGCCGGGGCCGACGGAGGTTCGCGACCCGGTCATCGACGCGATGGCCGAACCGACCTTCGGCCACCGGATGGACCGGATGACCGACCTCTACACCACGATCGTCGAGGACACGAAGACGTTTCTCGACACCGACGACGACGTCATCGTGCTCACGGCCTCGGGGACGGAGTTCTGGGAGGCGACCACGCTGAATCTGGTGGCCGACCGGATGCTCGTGCCCACCTCCGGCGCGTTCAGCGAGCGCCAGGCGAACGTTGCCGAGCGCCTCGGCAAGACCGTCGACCGCATCGAGTACGAGTGGGGTAGGGCGGTCGACCCCGGCGATATCCGGGCGAGGCTCGAAGCGAGTGACGAGGGCTACGACGCCGTCGGCATGGTGATGAACGAAACCTCCACCGGGGTCCGCAACCCCGTCGAGGCGGTCGGTGACATCCTCGGCGAGTACCCGGACACGTACTTCGTCGTCGACGCCATCTCCTGTCTGGGCGGCGACTACATCGATATCGAGGGCCACAACATCGACGCGATATTCACCTCGACACAGAAGGCCTTCGCGATGCCGCCGGGGCTGGCGGTCTGTACGGTCAGCGACGCCGCCTACGAGCGAGAGCGCGAGACGGAGTCGGCCTCCTGGTACGGCGGGTTCCAGCGCTGTCTGGACTACTACGACCGGAAAGGACAGACACACTCCACACCCGCGATTCCGCTGATGCTCGCCTACCGCGAGCAGATGAAACATATGCTGGCAGAGGGTCACCGGGAGCGTGACCGTCGCCACCGCGAGATGGCCGAGTACACCCGCGACTGGGCACGCGAGCACTTCGACCTGTTTCCCGAGGCGGGGTTCGAGTCACAGACGGTCACCTGCGTCGAGAACACCCGCGACATCGACGTCGCGGCCACCGTCGAGACCGTCTCCGAGGAGTACGACATGGTCTTTTCCAGCGGGTACGGCCGACTCGGCGAGGAGTCGTTCCGGATCGGCCACATGGGCGAACACACCGTCGAGAGTGTCCGGGCACTGACCGACGCTATCGAGGATGTCGCCGGCCTGTAACGGTCAGGCGGGGTTCTCGCCGGTTCGCTCGGCGATGAGGTCACGGAAGTCGTCGCGTTCCTCGACGTCCTCCATCTCGGTCCGCTCGATGAGCGCGGTCCCCTCGACGGCGTCCCGGGGGGCGTCGTCGACAACGTACACGGGACGGGTCTGCGTGACCCGGCCGACAGAGGACATGATACGGGCACGCTTCTCGGCGGTCCTGGTGAACGTCGAGTGGCCGGTCAGCACCGGTTCGGCCTCGCCGTCGTCACTGACCGTCTCGAACGGCGCGCGGTCGGTCGGGTGGACGTCGTAGCCGACGCGCGTGAGCACCGCTACCACCGGTTCGTCCTCGGGGTCAGGGTCGGGGGCGTCGGGCGGCGCGTCGGACTCGCGGACCGACTCGTCCTCGAAGACGTCCACCGGCGACGCCAGCGGCGCGCCGAACAGCTCTTCGAGCTGTGTGGCCACCTCGACGCTCGCGTCCATCCCGTCCTCGTACTTCGAGACGGTGCGCCGGGAGACACCGAGTTCGGTCGCCAGACGGCCGAGCGACCAGCCACGCTCCTCGCGGGCGTCGACGAGCACCTCGCTGTCGATGTTGACGTACAGCCCACCGGGCGCGGCGTAGATGAGCGGCGGCACCTCCTCGACGAACAGGTCCATCGCGGTGTCCGGCGACAGCACCGGCACCCCGTGCCGGAAGTAGGCCACGCCGGGTTCGAGCTCCTGGTCACGCGTCCGCAACCCGATGACCAGTGCCGTCGCGCCCAGGTACTCGCCGAGCCGTCGCATCTCCGCCCCGGTCCGGGCGTCGAACGCGTCGATGTTGCTCAGTATCTTCACGAGCAGGATGTCCTGTTCCCGCCGTGCCGCGATGTCGAAGCTCTTTGGTCGCACCGCACAGCGGTCACTCACGACGAACCCCGCGTCCTCCAGCATCGCCGTGACGTTGCCGACCAGTGCGGACCGTGTCATTACTCGTAGGTAGATGCCGCGCGGGTATAAATGCATTGTGGCTCTCTGTCACACCCCATCCAATCGCCTGCGGGTGACTCGCCTGTCGATGTCTCGTCTTGTCGATGTCTCGGGAGCTGTCCACAAGTCCGGGTGCCTGCCGTCGCGGAGATACGCGCAACACGGGCGACTGGTCACCATCGACACGCGAGGGAGACGCGCCACGCAGCCGGTCGTCACCGGCACACAGCCACCGCCGGGCTCACTCCAGCCGGTAGCGGAGCAGGGCGGCGATACCGCCGAGGTTGGCGAGCTGCCGACCGGGGTCGAACTCCCCGGAGAACACCGTCACGTCGCCGCCTTTCTGTTCGGTGGTCTCGATGATGTCGTCGGCGTCCACGGGCCAGTCACCCTCGCCGGCACGCTCGGCCCGCAGGCGGTCGTCGAGCACGAGCAGGTGTTCGACCGCGCCGTACTCGGCGGCCCGTGCGACCTGCTCGGGTCCGTACGCGACTTTCGCGCCGTCGGCGATGCGTTCCATCAGCTCGTCCACGAGTTCGGACTCCTCGGCGATGCGGGTCTCGCGCTGTATCTCCTCGACAGCACCGCGTTTCAGCACCTCGTGGACCCCGCGGTCACCGACACCGCTCGTGTCGACGGTGGTGACCTGCTCGGCGACACCGTCTGTCTCCGCCTCGAGGTACGACAGGGCGTCGGTCTTCGTGAACCCCGGCCCGGCGAGCACGATGGCGTCGACATCGAGCCGCGAGAGCACGTCCCCGAGCTCAGAGAACAGCTCCTCGCGGGGGCGGGCGTACTCGCCTTTCCCCGTCGGGCCGCGGATGGCGGCACGCTCCTCGGTGCCGTACTGGGCAACACTGTGGACGTAGGCCTGTCCCTCCTCGACGGTGGCGATAGCGACGTCTGGGTTCTCGGTGGCCTCGACGGCCGCCGCCAGCCGGTCGTGCTGGTCCGGCTTGAACCGCTTCTCGACTTCGAGTTCCGTGTGGCGCTCGACGTTGACCGTGTGGTACTGGCCGAGCTGGTCCTCGCGCGAGCAGCCCTCGATGGTACCGCCGACGCGCAGGCGGTTCGCGAAGCGGGCGAACTCGACAGTCTCGACACCGAGCTCCACCCAGAGGTGCTCGCGCTCCCCGCCGGTGTCCCGGAGCTGGTCGTCGTTGCGCTGGATGCGCCGGGTCGTGTCACCTGCCACCCGGTCACCCGGCTCGACGATATGAGAGAGGTGCCACAGGTCGTCGAGGCTCTCTGGAACGACTGTCAGGCGCTCCCGGTCACCCTCGGCCTGCGTCCGGTCGGCAATACGCATACACCGGTTTCGGGAGTCGCGGATAAGTGGATGCCGGTCGGTTCCGGGCCGGAAACGCGCCGACGAATTGAAACCCGAACCGGCGGTACGACCACCCGAGCAATGTGGTCCGGAACCGGCTCACGTCGTGCCCTCACGCGCCGGCGGTTGCTCTGCGCGGGCGGTGCCGCCCTCGTCGGCGCGCTCGCGGGCTGTACCCGCGCCAGCGAGTGGCTCGTCGACCGGTTCACCGGCGATGTCAACCTGTTCAACACCGTCGACGCGGTGCTCACCTGCTCGCTCGAACTCGTCGACCCCGACGGAACGACGCTGCTCGACGAGGAACTAGACCTGGTGCCGGATTCGAGTACCGAGGAGGGTGAACCGACTGCCATCTACGAGAACACACTGACGACGGCGGGCACCTACCAGTTTAGCCTCGACATCGAGGGGGACGAGCCTGCCCGGCAGGCGCGTGTCGACGAGCAACTCGATATCGTCGACCCCGGCGCGGAGCAGGTCGTCGTGTTTCTCGGCGAGCGGTTCACCGACGAGTTCGTCACGGTCCGCGTCGTCGAGGACTTCGCGGAACTCGAGGGGGACATCGAGACCGCCTGAGCAAACGCGGTGCCTGCTCCCCGTGTCGAGAGCCCTCCCGCGAACGTCTCGGTCGGGACCGGTGGACCCGCCGGACGACCGCTGTGGCCGGCTCCGGGTGGCTCACCCCCGGGGCCGTCTGTCGACGGGCGGACACACAATCACTCACGACTCGTCGAACCGGCGCGGTTCGTCGTGGTACCCGTCGTCCTCGTCACCGGCGAAGTACAGGAACGCCGGCACGAACACCAGCCACGACAGCACGTAGCCGACAGCGATACCGGTGCTGCGCGTGTCGATGCCGGCGGCAACCCCGTCCACGAGTCCGGCGGCTAATGCGAACCCGGCCACGACGGCCACCGACGGCCTGTCGAGCCAGTCGTACACCACGCCGATGAGCGAACCGACGACGTAACAGAGACCGTACCGCGCGACTGCTGCACTGACGAGGTAGAGATAAAAGTACACCGACACCGACGGCCCGGGGTCGAAGGGGAGCAACGCGACGAGCGACTCGATCCGACCGACAAAATCCCCCTGGACGCGCAACAGGCTCACGACCAGCAGGGCAGCGGTCAACACACCGACGACACGCCCGGCTTTGACGCCGGTTCGACCCGGGTCGGCTCGCTCGTCCATCGCGACGGTCAGTCCAGTTGCACGGCCGTTCCGTAGGCGATGACCTCCGCACCGCCGCTGACGACCTCCGAGGTCTCGAACCGGACGTTGACCACGGCGTCGGCACCCAGCGACTCGGCGTCCTGAACCATCCGGTCGAGCGCCTCGTCGCGTGCCTTCGTCAGCAACTCCGAGTAGGCCTTCAGTTCGCCGCCGGCGAGGTTCCGGATGCTCTGTGTGATGTCCCGACCGACGTTCCGTGCCTCTACCGTGTTCCCGCGTGCGATTCCGACCGACTCGACTATCTCGTGACCGGGAACGGTCTCCGTTGTCGTGACGCGCATACCGGCCTGTTCGGCGTTCCCACACTTAATACACCTCCGGCGTTGCGAGACCGGAAACACCCGTCGACGAACTCGCGGGTGTCTGTCGGGTCGCTCACTCGACGTATGTGTACTTGCGCTCACCCATGCGGCCCCACCCGTCGAAGACGAACTCGCCGCGGGGTGTCGTAAACGGTTCGAGGTCTGTGGACTCGTCGTGGTTGTGCACGTCGTGAATCGCCTCGTACTCCTCGAAGGAGAGGTCGTAGCGCGCCGCGAGTTGCTCGTCGATATTCAACTGGGCGATCTCGTCGCGCCAGCCGGGCTGGACGGTCTCCGCGTGAATCTCCGCCTGTGCACCGCTCCCGTAGGAGGCCAGGAGCAGGTTCTCCCCGGTGAGGTCACGGTCCGTCTCGAAGGCGCGCTTGAGTCCCGCCGTGCGGGCGACGTGGACCGACGCCGAGTACCAGTTGCCCACCTCGCGGGAGATACAGAGCGTCGGTTCGACGGTCCGCTCGTACCACTCCTTGTAGAGGTCGGTCTCTCTGAGGTCACTCGTGTAGGACCTGATGGCGTCACGGAACGCCTCCTGGTCGTCGAACGCCTCGCGGCGCGGTTGTCGACCGATCTCCTCGGCGAGTCGCTCCTCGAAGGCCGTGTCGCGCACGCAGTGACGGAATCCGAGTGCCGCGGCCTTGCGGACCATCCCGGGAAACGGTGTGTGAAACGGGACCATCGCGAAACTGTCGGGGTGCGTGTCGCCGCCGTTGCGGGCGAAATCCTGCAGTGCCTCGCGCATCCGTGCCAGGTACACCTGCATCGAGCGCTTCCCGTCGACACTCGGGAACTGCTGGTTCGGCTTGAGAAAGTCCGTCTCGTCGACACTGCCGATGCCCTGTGCCGTGCTGAACGTCACCAGGTCCGGGTCCTCGTCGACGAGCATCGCCACCGCACCCGCCCCCTGCGTGGCCTCGCCGGGGTCGTCGCGGGCGTACAGTGCGGTGTCGGTGGCGATGACGAGCGCCGCACGGTCCCGGTGTCGGCCGGCACGGATCCAGTTGTAGGCGTCGTCGAGCGCCTGCGTGCCCGAGACACAGGCGAACTTCCGCTCGCCCTTGTTCGCGTGGCGAAACTCGCCGTCGAACACCGCCTCCAGACAGCCTGCGACGTACGTCGATACCGGCTTGGAGTTGTCGAACGCGCTCTCGGTTGCGACGTCGATGCGTCCGATGTCCGCCGGAGCCACCTCCTTTCGCCGGAGCAACCGGTGGGCTGCGTTTGCCGCCATCGTAACGATATCCTCGTATGCGTCCGGTAACGCCGAGGTGCGCAACCCCAGACCCTTTGTGTACTTTCCCGGGTCCTCGCCCTTTGCCGCCGCGAACGTCCCCGGAAGGTCGAGTTCCAGTTTGCCGGTCCAGAGTTCGATTCCGTCGATACCGACGTTCATACCTCGCCATTGTGCGACCCGGTATATGTGTATGTCGATTGTAAGTTCGTCGGCTGTCGAACACCTGCGGGCGGTTCTCGGGACACACGGGTCGCGGCGAGTCGGACCGTCGTCTCAGAACAGGCACGGGTCGAGTTCCCGAACTCGTCGTCGAGGACAGCGCGAAAGGGTGGATGGGGTGGGGGCGCGGGATGTGATGCCAGCGGGAGGGCTGGGGAGCGGGGGGTGGGCTGGATGACTGACGGCTAGCCGGGCGGGGACGCCGACTCGCGACACCGGCCACCCTGCCGGGGAGTGGTCGGCAGGGGGCGCATCGGTCGGGGGTCGCAACGGTGTCGCGAACCGACGCACTCCTACGTAGTGGCCACTGGTACAAAGGGGTGTCCCAGACTCAAACGGTCGTTTGAGTGCCGGTCACGGGTTCGCGAGTCAGGCCCGACAGGACAGCGGTGACCGAACGTCGCCGGAGGTCACAAACGGGGGTGGTCCGAGGTCACCGGAACGAGACGCCGAGGTCGTGCAGACCGTCGTTGTTCGCGGCGAGGTTGATAAGAAGCGGCGTGAGCGACTCGACCTCGGTTGCGCTCGCGAGTCCACCGGCGTCGAGTGCGCGGAGTCCCTCGACCCCGTCTGCCAGGTCAATCACCGTCGCCTTTGCCTCCGGGTCGTCACCCACGACGGGCACGTCCCAGCCGAGGTCGGCGTCGAGGTCCGCGAGTCGGCCGGCGGCGAGGTTGTGGAAAGCCCCAACAACCGGCACGTCGTCGGGGGCGGCCTGCGCCGCAAGCGCCGTGACGCTCCCGACACCCGGGGGGTTGTAGTGGAGACCACCCTCGTCGCGTTGCATCCCGACCGCCGGTGACGCGAGCACCGCGTCGCCGAGACTGTCGGCAACAGCGTCGACGGTGTCCGCGAGGTGGTACGCCGGCACCGCGAGCACGACAACGTCGCCGCGAGCGGCCGCCGCCGGGTTCACGGCCCCCTCGATTGTGGCGTCGACACCGCGGTCCGTGAGGGTACTGGTGTACGCTGTGGCCGCCTCGCGCCCCCGTTCGGCGTCGCGCGACCCGACGACGACGGTGTGATCGGTATCACGACCGAAGCGGAGCGCCAGGCCCTCGCCGATATCGCCGGTCCCACCGAGCAGTGCAACGTCCATCGCTACACCTGCTCGCGGAGGTCCCGCACGATGTCGTCGGGGTCGAGGTCACCGTCCTCGGCCTTGTCGTAGACGGTGTCGCCGTCGGCGGTGACCCGGAACACGCCGTGGTCACCCATCACCAGTCGGAGACTGTCCAGTTCCCGCTCCAGTCCGTCGAGCACGGCCTCCTGTACGTCGAGGGCGTGCTGTCGAAAGCCACACGGTACGCAGTACTCGATTTCGACGTCCATACTATCGGCTGGACCGCGCCGGCAACAACAGTTTCGGTATCCGCCGACAGCCCCGTCACCGGTCGGTTCGGTCGACCATCGGTGTGCCGTCGGCACGCGGGCCGAGTTCGGGCCCGAACGGCGGGTCGTCGGGGTCGACACGCCGGAACTGTTTGTAGTCCGTCGAGCGCTCGACGGGCACCCGCCCGATGGCAGTTATCATCTCGACGTACTCGGCAACGGACCGGGCCTCCCCGAACTCGCCGCCGGCCCGTTTGGTTATCTCCTCCGAGAGGATGGTTCCCATGAAGTCGTCGGCCCCGCAGGAGAGCATCTTCAGCCCCTGCTCGTCGCCGTACTTCACCCACGACGACTGGATGTGCTCGACGTTGTCGAGGTACAGCCGCGAGACGGCGATCATCAGTTCGTCCTCGGCGGTGGTCGCGCCGCCGTCGACCAGTCCGCGCTCGAACAGCGGCGTGTTCGCGTGGACAAAGGAGAGCGGGACGAACTCGGTGATAGCGCCGGTCCGGTCCTGCAGGTCGCGGATGACGTCGAGGTGCATCACGCGGTGGGCCTCGTTCTCGACGTGGCCGTACATGATGGTCGAGGTGG
>CAYZGA010000008.1:13531-32057 GCA_964477945.1 uncultured Halobacteriales archaeon | reverse complement strand
GTGTCGGGGGTCGACACCCCGATGCGAGCGTTTATATCTCGTGAGGCGACAGGTGCGGTATGGTCGAGGCGTTCGCAGTCGCCAGCGGCAAGGGCGGCACGGGAAAGACCACGAGCACGCTCGCGCTGGGGATGGCCCTCGCTGACTCCCACGACGTGACCGTCATCGACGCGGACACGGGGATGGCGAACATCCTGTTTCACGCCGGTCTGGGGGACGTCGAGACGACGCTACACGAGGTGCTCGCCGGCAAGGCACCGGTCGAGGCGGCCGTCTACGACCGGTTCGGGATGCAGGTGGTCCCCTGCGGAACGTCGCTGGCGGGGTTCGAGCGGTCCGACCCGGCCCGGTTACGCGACGTGGTGGCGACACTCGCCGACAGCACAGACGTCATTCTGCTGGACTCGCCGGCCACCCTCGCCAGTCGTAGCGCCGTGTTACCGGTCGTGCTCGCCGACCGGGTGGTCGTGGTGTTACAACCCACCGTCCCCTCGCTGTCGGACGGGCTGAAGGTACAGGAGTACGCCCTCACCTACGGGACCGGTGTCGCGGGAATCCTGTTCAACCGGGTGGCAGACGATGAGAACGTCGCGCAGGTCGCAGCAAAGGCGGAGCGGTACTTCGAGGGCGAGACACTGGCGACGGTCCCGGAGAGCGACACGGTCCGTGCCGCACGACGGGCAGGTGAGCCGCTGCTCGCACACGCCCCCGGGTCGACGGCGGCCGGGCGCTACCGCGAGGCGGCGTCCGCGCTGACCGTCCGCGACATCGCATCGGGGGAGGTCGCAGACCGGTTCCGGAGTGCCGTTATCCCCGAGCAGTCATGACCCTACCCGAGGGGGAACTCCGCGTCCGCCGGGTGGTCACGGATCTCGGCGGGACACTCGAGGATGCACTCGACTGGGGCGTGACCGGCTATCTCAGACTGGAGTCCGAGGGTCTCCTGCGCGACGCGGGGACCGCGACCGTCCTCACGCTGGAGCGGGGTGTCCCGGTAGCCGCCGCGACGACCGGGGGCGAGCGCACCGGGGCCGAGGCACTGGCACAGGCCGGGGCGGATGGACTGTACCGCCTCGAACTCCGGCGATTGGACGGAGAGAACCTCCCGGCGTTCCACAGTCGGGACGAGGCTCGCATCCCCCCCGCGCTCCCTGCGAAGCAACTCGTCGGTGACTCTGAACTCGTCGAGCGCACGCGGGAGGCAGCACCCGACCGGCGGGTCGACCCGGGCGAGGGGTCGGGAGGACTCGAAGCGGTCGAGTCGTTTCTCGACGACGCGGACGCGATAGCGAGCATCCGTGACCGCGCCCGAACCCAGGCCAGACAGCGCGCCGACGAGTGGGGGTTCGACACCGCCGACCCGGACGAGCGACCCGGTCGGTAGCTCCTGCCCGACGGCGATACGACCGGACACCGTCGTCACGATTGCGCTACACGGACTCCCGGGGGTGACCGTGACAGGTTCGCTCCTCACCGTGACCCGGATTGACGGGCACGCACGTGCCGGGGTTTATATCCGGAGACACGACCAGAGCCGTGCGAGCGATGTTCGACAGGTGGAACGACGAGGCTGCGCCGACAGACCGCGGCGGGACGGAGCCGCTCGCGGCGCTGGTTTCGGTCGCGGCTATCTGTGTGGCCATCTCGGTGTACGCCGGGTTCGTGTCGGTAACGATCGCCGAGTCGGGCGGCGACGGCCAGGTGGACCGCGCGACGCTGGACAGCGTCTGGACGGCTCTCAGCGAAGATGGGACTCTCGAGGGCGGCGACATCGAGGCGCGACTCGGTCCGGAGACACTGCCCCGCGGTCACAGGGTCGTGGTGACGGCCACCGTCGTCGGCCCGGACGGTCGTCTGACGACGGTGGTGGACGGGACATTCGGGACCGACGCGACCCCCGAAGCGCTCGAACCGCCCCCCGATGCGGCGGTGAGTGACCGCCCGGTCCCGGTGCGGGTTGCCGCCGGCGACATCCGGCCCGGGCGACTCAGGGTGGTGGTCTGGAATGCGTGAGCGGCGTGGACTCAGCACTGTCGCCGATGTCTCGCTGGCGCTCGTGCTCGTGCTCGCCGCTATCACCACCGTCGTCACCGTTCTCGACACCGACGAGCGGAGTGGTGACCCCGACAGGGCCGCACACACCGCCGAGACGCTCGGCGCGTCGACGCTCAACGTCACCTACTCGCTGGAGTCGGTGCTGGAGACCGGCTCAGAGCACGTTCCGGACCCGGACGACGACGATGCGCCGTACGACGCCGTGGACTTCGAGCGGTCGACACACGGCTCGACGATGGGACACGTCGCGCGTGCGGCACTCGTCGACGCGCAGTTCGGCAGGGCGGACGTCTCCCCGCTCGGGGTCGGCACGGAGTACGGCGAGACGCTCGGGGAGCGACTGCAGGTGAGTCTGGTGGGTTCGAGTTTCGCGTCGAACGTCACGGCTGTCTGGGAACCGTTCGACGGCGCACCGGTCCGCGGGACCGCGACGTTCGGACAACCGGTCCCACCGGAGACCGACCGGAACGTCGTCCGGACGACGATTCCGAGCGAGTTGCCCGACGCCCGCGAGGCGGCCCGGGAGGCGGTCGGCGGAGCGAACACGGGCGGGTACGGAGCGGTTGCGGCAGCCGTCGCAGACGCCATCGTCAACGGCTCGCTGGGCGACACACAGCGGGAACTGGAGACGACCGGCGTCGAGCGGGCGGTCGTCGTCTCCCGGTATCTCCGGTTTGCCGACGCTGTCGGCGTGAGTCGCGGCGCTCTCGACAGCCACCTCGACCGCTCACAGGCCGACCCGGACGCGATGACCGCGTTGCTCGCCGACGCGCTCACGACACGGCTACAGGACGACCTGGAACAGTTCGACACACCCGAGAGGGCTGCACGGGCAGTCTCGACCGGCGAGGTAACAATCTCGGTCACGACCTGGCACAGATGATCAGGGAAGACAGCGAAACGAGGACAGACGGTGGATTGCTCGGGGACACCCGCGGACGGATCCCGTTCGCGGTCGTCGCGGTGCTGTTGCTCGTCTCCGCGGTCGTGCTCGTCGGGTATATAGAGAGTCGCGGCTCGGCGGAGACAGACACCGACACCTCGCTCGCGATGGACCGGACCGACGCGGCGATACAGACAGCGGTCCGGGACGCGGTTGCGAGCGCCGCACAGCGAGCGGCCGCTGAACCGCTGACGAGTCCGGCGAACACGAGTTACGGTGATGCGCTCGACCGGGACCGCCCGTTCAGGTCGTACTTCGAGGCGCTGGTCTACTTGGAGGTCGCGGACCGGTTCGAACAGACAGGCCAGCGCGTCGGTGACGTCGAGACGAACGTCTCCGTGCCCCCTGTCACGGACGCAGAGAGCTTCGGTGATGGGATAGACCGCGTCGACATCTCCAAGCGGGAACCGGGGCTGCTCTCGGTCGAACTCGACAGTATCGAAATCACCGCACACCGGGAGGGCGAACGCCTGGCCTCGCGAACCGAAACGATCAACCTATCAGTGCCCACCCCGGTTCTGCAGCAACACGAGCGCACGGAGCAGTTCCAGGACCGACTCGACGTGGGTATCACCAGCACCGACATCGGGTTCACCCACCGGTTCAACGCCCGCATCTACGCGCTGGGCTGGCTCCGCGGGTACGCCCAGTACGCCGGTGCGCCCGTCACAGAGATCATCGCCAACCGTCACGTCGAGCCGTCGGCCAACAGTGCACTCTACCAGACACAGAAAGACGTGTTCGGGGCCGCCGACCCGCGACTGCAGGATGCGGTCAACCGGGGCTGGTTCTGTATGGCCGCACAGGACGCACAGAAACTCTACAACGGGTTCGGTAGCGGGTCGGTCAACGTCGCAGACGACATCTGCCGGGCGAGCGAGTGGGTGTTCGGGAAGAAACACTCCGGCGAGTTACCCGAGTTCGACACCGACAGTCTGCTCGGTCAGGTCCCGGGGATGGACAAGGAGCATACCATCGGGGTCAACGAAACGGCATACTCGCCGCTCCGCACACTCGTCGCTGGGGGGAAGACCCACTCTATCGAACAGGCAATCGAGCGGGCGTTCACCGTCGAGACGGGGATAGACGCCACCGTCAACGTAACCGGAACACCGACGTTCAGTCATCAGCGACCACACCCTCAGGCAACACCGATCCACAACAACCGGAGCAACGGTGGCGTGACCGTCGACAGCGGGTCCATCGCCGAGGGTGACCCGGCCGTCGACGGGACGTTCTACGAGTTCTCGAACGTCGACACGGCGGTGGAGGTCACACAGGAACGGACCTGGCAGTGGTTCGAGAGCGGGTCGATGCACACCGCTACGACCACCGCGAACGGCACTATCGACGTGTCGGTCACGGTTCGTCTGGTGGAACACGAGACGGCACCCGGCCTCTTTGTCGACGCGTTCAACGGGCAGGTCGGCGTCGACACGAGATACGAGTACGGTCCGAACTCGACGACCGAGAACAGGACCGTTCCAACGGGGATTCGGAACTACGCGGACAGGCAGGCGCGTGTCGCCGACCGCGTCGTCGGCGGGACAACACAGTCGGCGCTCGAGGGGTGGCTCGGTACTCGGTGGGGGAACGCAACCGCCGTCGGCGACCTCACGCTCGGCGGAACGCGGGATGTCGTTCTCGGTCCCGGACCGGTTCAGCGAGGACAGTTGATGCGTACTACGTTCGAGGATATCGAGCAGCTACAGCAGACCGCGGCGAACATCACGCACACGTTCGAGCGGACAGAGATCGTGCGGGGCGAGAACGAAACCGGGCCTATCGGCGAACTCGCCGCGGCAGTCGAGGCGGAGCGGGCGGCGTCACTCGACCGGAGTCGACCCTACGAGAACGTGGGTCAGCAGGCCGTCTACGAGGTGCGGTACGCGTACTTCGAACAGCTCCTATCGGATCTCGAACAGCTCGAGGATGCCCACGGAGACGTGATGGGCAACCTCGACAGCCACCTCGACGACATCGAGGGTGGCCTGAACAGCGCGCTCTCCTTTCTCCAGCAGGGGGTGAGCACGGAGGAACCCGACCCGGTCCCGCTGGAGTCACCGTCACTGACGCCGAATATAACCTACGAGGTCAGCGGTTCGCCGACCTATCTCGCGGGCGAGACCATCACGACCGACGAGATACCGGCAGTCGAGCAGGGCGAGAACTTCTCGTCGTTCGCGGCAAAGAACAGAAACTACCTGAAACTTCCCTACGAGACGATAGTGAGCGGGATTCTCCAGAGCCTGCTGAGCAAACTCAATCTCGGGGGTCCGGACGTGGAACTGACACTCCGGACCGCCGGCGAGGCGCTCCGGGCGGGTGAACTTGCCGAGAGCGCCGCCACCGTCGACCAGTACGCCGACGAGAGCGAACTCGGCAGACTCACCGACGACCTCGAACAGGAGGTCGACGAGGCGCTCCGTGGCTCGGGCGGGTTCAGCGAGCAGATGGGAATCGAACTGGTCGCCGAACTGTACGGCATCAGCCCCGACTACGGGTCCCCGGTGTACAGCAACAACGGCACCCACCAGCTGGCGTACAATCTGACCGAGGCGGCGGCCACGCGTGCGGTCGACAGCTACAACAGCACAGCAACGGCCGCAATCGCGATCGGTGGCGGCAACGCGACAGAGACACTCACCGGAGAGATCGAAGGCGCGCTCGACAACACGAGTCTCACCCGTCCGAAGTACGCGCGAAACCTCACCAACAGGGAGTGGCGAGCGGTCGTCGCCTCCGCGGTCAGGCCCGCGCTCGACCGTGCGGCGGCGAACGCGACCGCCACCATCGACGATACCTCGTTCGTCGAGAACCTCGACAACGCGACCCGGGAGGCACTCGCGAACGTCTCGACGGACATCATCACAGAACGCCTCGACTCGTGGCTCGGCAACGGGACGTTCGACCTCTCGAACTACGACGACTGGGTCGGGAACCGGACCGATATCGACACCGTGGTGCGGGTGCCCGCCGGACTGCCGATACTGCCGTTCCCGACCCACTGGGTGGCGACGATGAACCTCTGGAACGTGGACGCAGACGGACAGTACGCCCGGTTCGAGGTCGAGGCGAACATGAGCGCGCCGGGGCGTGCGACGAGCACGACCTACGTCCGCGAGAACACGACGGTCGACCTCGACATCGCGGGCGGGTCCCGCACGGTCGGCGCGGTCGAACCGGTCGGGTTCGACGGGCGGTCACTGCTCGTGGTTGTCGTTCCGCCGGGTGGCATCGGGGTCGGTGACCGCGACGACGAGGACCCCGAGTGCACGGAGACGTACCCGGCTGTCGGCCAGTTCAACAGGAGCGAGACGGGCTGTGGGCTCGGTATCGGGGGGTGACCGGCCCGACCCGCAGCCGTTTTGAGCGTCGGGGGTCGAGATGCCCGACATGACAGATGTCGTCGTCGCCGGCGGGGGACTGGCCGGACTCGTCGCGGCGCGACAGCTCGCGGCCGACGGGTTCCGGGTGACGCTGTTCGAGCGCGAGGACAGTGTGGGCGGGCGGGTTCGCAGCGACCGCGAGGACGGGTTCATCCTGGACCGCGGGTTCCAGGTGCTGTTCACCGCGTACCCGGCTGTCGGGACGGAACTGGACCGTGGCGCGCTGGACCTGCAGCGGTTTCGCGCCGGTGCGATTCTCGCCCGACCCGGCGAGCGGACGACCGTGGCGGACCCGTTTGCCGACATCCGCGGGGGCGTGGAGACGGTCTTCAACCGTGACATCACATTTGCCGACAAGGTGCGCGTGCTCTGGTTGCGCGGGCGACTGTGGCGGCGAGACACCGACAGCCTGTTCGAGGGGGCACGCGACGAGTCGATCGAGGCGTACCTCGCGGCGCGCGGGTTCTCCGAGCGGTTCCGCGAGCGGTTCGCGGCCCCCTTCTACGGGGGTATCACCCTCGACCGCTCGCTGTCGACCTCGCGGACGGTGTTCGAGTACACGTTCAAGATGCTCGCCGAGGGGGCCGCGGCAGTGCCGGCGGCCGGGATGGGTGCGATATCCGACCACCTCTCGGACCGGGCAACCGACGCGGGGGTGCGAACAGAGACCGGGACACCCGTCGAGACGGTGACCGACGAGGAGCGTGGTGTGGCAGTCGAGACGGCCGGAGAGACGGTCACGGCAGATGCGGCAGTCGTGGCGACAGACCCGGCGAGTGCCCGGGACCTGACCGGGTGTGCGTCGATTCCCACCTCGGGCCGGGGCTGTGTCACGCAGTATTTCAGTCTGCCCGCGAGCCAGTCACCCGATACCAGCCGGCGACTGGTCCTGAACGTGGGGGACAGCCGTCCGAACCAGGTGGCCGTCCTGTCGGCGGTGGCACCGGCGTACGCACCGCCGGGACAGCAGTTGCTGAGCGCGACCTTTCTCGGCGAGCAGGACAACGACGACGAGACCCTCGCCCGGGAGGTTGGCGAGACACTCGCCGCCTGGTACCCCGAGCACAGCTTCGCGGGTCTCGAACTGCTCCGGACCGACCGCATCGAGTTCGCACAGCTCGCACAACCGCCGGGATTCCGTGCGGACCTGCCCTCGGTCGACGAACCGCCGGGGGCGGTGTATCTCGCCGGTGACTACACCGAGTGGTCCTCCATCCAGGGGGCAATCGAGAGCGGTCGACGGGCCGCCCGGGCCGTCGGGGAACGGCTCTCGTGACGCGGCGGTCCGACCGTCTCACAGCTCCAGTCGGTCGACGATCCGTTCGTCGTGGTCGTTGACGTTGGCGGCGACGATGCGCAGGTGTGGGTCGAGGCCCGACTTCTCGATTTTCGAACTGAGCAGGTTGTCGACCTGGTAGACGCCGGCGGCATTGGTCATCGCAATCTCGACGAGCACGGGTTTCTCGTCGCCTTCGAGGAGCCTGACGCGCTCGATAGCCTGACTGGAGACGGTATTGATGCCACGACCGCCCTGCTCGTAGGGGACCCGCGAGCGGCCCCGTTCCATGTCGAGCCCGTCCGCGACACGGATGACACCCGCCTCGAGGGTCAGCGGTTCCTCCTCGGTCTGATGACAGAGAATCGCGTGGAGAATCTCCCCTTTCATCCGGACAGCGTCGGGGGTGTCGTAGAACTGTCCGAGCACGCGGTCGAGCAGGTCGGCGGCGAGCGGAATCGAGTAGTACGGGTGTGACTCACGGTGGACAACGTGCCCGATGTCGTGGAGCACGGCTGCCAGTCCGATGATGACCGCCTCGTCGGCCTCGTCGAGGCCCTGCTGGCGCGCGCCGTTGAACTCGACACCGCCCCGTTTGAGCAACTCGTAAAGACAGAGTGCGCTGTGTCGGACAATCTCGATGTGCTTGGGTCCGTGGTCGTTGTACTGCATCCGCGCGACCGGGTTGACATTCTGAGCCTCGAGGTACGCGGTGATCTCCTCGTCCGCGTCGACGGCGGCGAGCACCTCGTTCACGCGCTCGTCGGGAAACGAGTGCTCCGCGGCCGGGTCGTACGTCCGGAGTTCCTCGCGGCCGGTCGTCAGGTCGCCCGTGGTGTCGGGGTCTGTCATCGCCGCGTCTACGACCCGCCGGGTGAAAAACGCACGTCCTGCGTCTCAGTCGGTCCCGTCGACAGCCCCCAGTAGTTCGTCGTAGTCCGGTTCCACACCGGGGTCGTCGGAGACCCACGCGTAGGTCACCGTCCGGTCGGCGTCGACCACGAAGACGGCACGCTTGGCGATGTCGTGGACGCCGATCGCCTCGAAGTCCGTCGCGATACTGTAGGCGTCGATAGCCTCCCGGTCAGTGTCGCTCACGAGGTCGAACGACAGCGAGAGCTGGTCGCGGAACTCGTTGAGCGCGAACGGCGAGTCGACGCTGACACCGTACAGCGTGGCCCCGGCGTCGCTCAGTTCGTCGAGTCGGTCCTGGAAGGTACGCATCTCGTGGCTACAGACGCTCGTGAACGCGCCGGGAAAGAACGCCAGCACGACAGGCGACGCTGTCTCGACTGCGTCCGCGAGTGAGAACGTCTCGATGTCGCCGGTTGCGAGCGGTGCGGTGAACGCCGGAGCGGTATCACCCTCTTCGAGCATACACCCACGTTCTCTCAGCAGAGGGATGACCGTTGTGTCTCGGCCCGGTCGAGCCAGCGAGAGCAAAAAACCTATAATCGGCAGTGGGTAATGGAGAGGTAGAATGGCAAGCACACTCGTGCCCCTGTTCGGACCAGTCCCGGGAGGAATCGAGATGGTCGTCATCCTCCTGATAGCGGTCCTGTTGTTCGGCGCAAACAAGATTCCGAAACTCGCGCGTTCCACCGGTCAGGCGATGGGCGAGTTCCAGAAGGGCCGACAGGAGGTCGAAGAGGAACTACAGGAGATGGAAGAGACGATGGACCCCAACGCGGACGTCGACGACGAGACCTCCGACGATGACATGGGGCTGGACAGTGAGAGCCGCGACGACGAGTACATGAACCTCGACTCCAAGGAGAACTGACCAGCCGACCCGATACGGTCGTTCTACACCGGCAGACAGAGTGTTTTCTCCGAGTTTCGGACCGGTCGCGTTTTTGAACCGAGAGCGCCCGCCCTCAGAGACCAGGATACCCCTGTTTCCGGACCTCGTCGATGAGTTGTTCGACGGTTTCGCTGAGCGCTCGCTCCTGCGAGGTCGGTTCGTAGCCGTCGAACACACGGTGTACCATCCGGACACACTCAGAGAGGGTCGTGAGTCCGTAGCCACCTTCGAGTGTGAACGCGAGTCCGGCGTCGAGGTTCCCGCTGAGCGTCCGGATTGCGCTCGTGAGGCGACCGAACCCCTCGGTCGAGACGGCCATCCGCGAGATGGAGTCGTGTTCGTGTGCGTCGAACCCGGCACTGACGATCACCAGGTCCGGGTCGAACGCCTCCAGCGCAGGGTAGACCGCCACCTCGAGGGCGGCGAGGTAGGCGTTCGAGGTGGACCCCGGTGGTAGCGGCAGGTTCATCGTCGTGAGGTCGCCGTCACCGGTCCCGGTGTCGGTGACCTGTCCCGTTCCTGGGTAGATGCCGTCCTCGTGGAGGGAAGCGTAGAACACGTCACCCCACTCGTAGCAGATCTCCTCGGTTCCGTTGCCGTGGTGGACGTCCCAGTCGATGATGGCGACCCGGTCCGCGTCGCCGCTATCGAGCGCCGACCGGGCCGCAACTGCGGCGTTGTTGAAAAAACAAAACCCCATGGCGTCGTCGTGGAGCGCGTGATGTCCCGGGGGACGGCTGAGCGCGAACGGTGTCTGCCTGCCGTCGTCGCCTGCGAGTGCCCGACGGGCGGCCCACTCGGCGAGACCGGCACTGGCCAGTGCCGCCTGCCAGGTCTCCCTGTTCGCGACAGTGTCGGCGTCCCACCGGCCGCCGCCACGTGCGCAGAACTGCTCGAACGCCTCGACGTACTCCTGCTCGTGGACCGCGAGAATCCGGTCGGTACCGGCCGGTGTCGGCGCGGAGTACTCGACGGCGTGTTCGCCTGCCAGTGCCTCTCGGATGGCCGGCAACCGGTCGGCGCTCTCCGGATGGTTCTCGCCGGTTTCGTGGTCGAGACAGCTCTCGAGGTAACCGAAGTTCATGTGAAATGTGGCTCCAGGGTCTCGTAGGCGTCGATATCCTCGGCCTTGACGGTGCGTCTGCCGGCGTGGCGTGCGAGTCGGGCCCCGACAGCGGACACGTCGTCGGCATCGGTCTCGAGCTGTGCCGCGAGGGCGACCCGGGCATCCATCGAGACGCGGAAGCGGTCGTCGATATCGAGCCGTGCGACGCGGTCGACCGGTGCAATCGGCAACACCAGTTCGTCTTTCGGGGGTGCGGAGTCGACACCGAAGTCGTCGACCATCAACGTCTTCCGGCCGTCCGCACTGGCACGGTCCGCGGCGACGCTCGCCCGGGCCGCCCCCTCGCGCTGTATCCGGTCTGCGAGCGCCTCGGCTGCACCGGAGCTCACGCGCAGATTTCCCGCGTTGCGCCGGATAATGTCGTCGACGGGCGCGAACGGTAGCTCGACACTCATACCCCACACGGGGGCTGTCGGAGGTTTAAACGTTTCTCGTGGCGCCCGCCTGTCGTCGAACAGTCCGGTCAGGGCGGCGCCCGGGCGCCGCGGCGAATGTGTCCGTATTTACCGGGGGCGCTCCTGGCCCCGGTATGGGAGAGCTTGCACTCACCGGTGGCCGGGTGCTCCGCCCGGACCAGCGCGTCGAGCGCGCCGACGTGCTGGTCGACACGGACAGCGGAAGTATCACGGCGGTCACAGACCCCGGTGACGGGGCGCAGACCGACGAGACCCTCGACGCCGAGAACGGACTGGTGATCCCCGGTCTGATGAACGCCCACACCCACGTCGCAATGACACTGTTCCGCGGCGGGGCCGACGACAAGCCCCTCGACGCGTGGCTCCGCGAGGACATCTGGCCCGTCGAGGCCGAACTCCGGGCCGGCGATGTCAGGGCGGGGGCGAGGCTGGGTGTCGCCGAGATGATCCGCTCCGGGACGACCGCGTTCGGGGACATGTACTTTTTCATGCCGGAGGTGGCCGACGTGGTTGCGGCGTCGGGGCTGCGCGCCAGACTGGGACACGGCTGTATCACCGAGGGGAAATCCGAGACCGAGGCCCACGAGGAGTTCGAGACGGGGCTCGCGTTCGCCCGCGAGCACGACGGTCGCGCCGACGGCCGGGTCCGGACGATGTTCACGCCACACAGTCTGACCACCGTCGACGAGGCGTTCTACCGCGAGTACGTTCCTGCTGCCCGCGAGGCGGGGGTCCCGGTGCATCTTCACGCGAACGAGACCGAGGACGAGGTCGACCCGATTCTCGCCGCGCACGGACAGCGCCCGCTCGCCTACGCCGACGAGCTCGGCGTCCTCGACGACGACACCTTCGTCGCACACGGTGTCCACGTCGACGAGCGCGAGCGCGAGTTGCTGGCCGAGCGGGGGACCGGCGTGGTCCACTGCCCGGCGTCGAACATGAAACTGGCGAGCGGGATGGCCCCGGTGCAGGCGCTGCGCGAGACGGGTGTGACGGTGGCGCTTGGCACCGACGGCGCGGGGTCGAACAACGATCTGGATATGTTCGACGAGATGCGTGACGCGGCGATGCTGGGGAAACTCGCAGCCGACGACGCGAGCGCGGTCCCGGCCCCCGCGGTGGTCGAGATGGCGACGACCGCCGGCGCGGACCTGCTCGGGTTCGAGAGTGGCCGGGTCGAGGCGGGCGCGAACGCGGACCTCGCGGTGGTCGACCTCGACACACCCCATCTCACGCCGGAACACGACCTGGTGAGTCACCTCGCCTACGCCGCCCGCGGGAGCGACGTGCGCCACACCGTCTGTGACGGACAGGTGCTCATGCGGGACCGCGAACTGCAGACGCTGGACCTCGATACGGTGCTGTCGGAGGCGAGCGAGCACGCACGGGCGCTGTTCGAACGCGCAGGGCACGCCTGATACGGTCGTGCGTGATCATCCTCGGCCCACCCTGGACGTTCATGATTTCGCGGGCTGACAACCTGTTTGGCGATAGCACAGCAGTACAGGCTCACGCACGACCGTATGACACACTGGCGACTGTCACACGATGCTCACGATAGTCGTTCCACGGGGGTGCCGACACTGCTTTGCCGTCGGGTTGTCCCGTCTCGGGTGGGTGAGAGCTGTCTCGGTGTCGGACAGCCCACGGTCGCAGTTCGGGCGGCGTCATACTGTCGGCTACAGGCCCATGGCACAGTTCGGCATCCCGGAGTACCGAATCGTTCCACGACGTTGCAGCCGACAGTATCAGTCCGACTCGGCGGCCTGTTGTTCGCGCCAGTCGACGATGTCGTCCTCGTCTGCGTCGTCGAGTGCGTCACCGTAGTAGGCGAGCGGGTGCGAGATAGTGTCACAGCGGTCGTCCATGTTGACACAGTCCCCGTACGACTGCATCGTGGCACAGGAGGGCGGCGAGTACTCGGTCGAACTGGTTGCCCCGCGGATGTGGTCGACCTGGTAGCGGGTGACGTCCTCGCCGAACCCGGGGTTGACTTTGAACAGGTCGACGATCTCGTCGGTGGAGAGACCGATACTCGTCAGAAAGGAGGCGATAGCGAACCGGGAGTGGTGTTCGAGGTGTTCGCCTTTCTGCACCTGGTCGAGCAGGTGGGTCATGCAGGGCGGAAACATCTCGGGGACGACCGTGTCGATGTCGCGTGTCAGTTCCAGATCGGCGAGCAGCTCGCGGATACGGGCCTGCTGTGGGTCGAGTTCGGCCGCGACGGTGTCGGGCACCCCGAGCGGCAGTCCCTCGGCAACCCGCTGTCTGACCGCCTCGCGGACTAGTGCCAGCAGTGACGACTCCCCGACCGGCACCGCACCGTCCTGCAGTTCACGGTTGACCAGTCGCCACTCGTCGCCGAACTGGTCGGCGGCGAGTCGCAGGTACGTCCCCACCTCGACACGGTAGCGGTCCGGTGTCTCGGTGACCGCCCCCGAGAGGTCGAACTCCTCGAGCAGGTCACCGAGCGAGAGACGCCGCCGTGTACTGCTCTTCAGCGCGGTCCCCTGCCGGTCGGTCTCCAGTCGGTCGTGTGCCGTCGCGGCCTCCGCACGGGTGTACTTGCGGGTCAGAACGTGTTCGTCGACAGCAGAGACGAGCACCCGTGCAACCGGGTACGAGAGCACCTCGACGCGTGTCCGGCGGTGCTGTTCACCGATGGTCCCGTCTGTCAGTGCCCCCTCGATACGCGCCATCGCGCGCTCGACAACCGCCTGTTCGTCACGCACCACCGCCGCGAGGTCCACATCGGCGGCCGCAACCGCCTCGCGTGCCGACCGCAGAAACGGGTACCGGGCGTGCAACTGATTCATTGCTCGCTGGTTGTGCGGCCGCGAGTAAAAACGCGGTGGTCAGGTGACCAGTTACAACCGGTCCATGCTGTCGGTGTCGTCGCTCTGTCTCCCGGGGCGCCTGCCGGACGCCAGCCTACGGGATTCACCCGCCGGAGAACTGGGTTCCTGCGAGTCTGCTTGTCCCGTCCGGTCACTGTCGGACCTGCTCTTGCCGGCCTCGTCCAGTTCGTCGAACAGGTTGTCGCCCGTGCCGCCCCCGTCCTCGACAATCTCCTCGTATCGGTCACGGCTCACCGCCACGGTGCGGGTCTCGCCCTCGCGGACCACCTCGAGGTCGACCGTTCCGGCCGGGACGTTGCGGAGTCGGGCCGAGGCGAGCGCGCTGAAGACGAACCACAGGCCGACGACACACCCTGTCGCGTACACCGCGAGCGTCTCGAACGCCATCGGGTCGGCCGTTCGGGTCCACCTGTCGGGGTAGGCGACCCAGAACAGCGCCACCCCGACGACTGTCAGTCCGACCCCGGCGAGCACACCGAGACGGTTTCGCCTGCTCGCCGGCAGCACCACGACCACACCGAGCAGCATTGCGGGGATACCGAGACCCGCAGCGATACCGGCGGCCTGCTTCGCGTCCGTCTGCTGAGGTCCCGTCGCCACCAGTACCATCGCCGCCAGTACCGCAAGTCCGCCGACACCGACGAGCACCAGACCCACACCGACCCGGTTCGGGTCCCGCAGTCGGTCCCACCGACTGTCGTAGGTTTCGTCGAGACTGGTCATACCAGACTTTGTTTCCGGCCGCACAAAACGGTTCGTCAGACGACTGTTCGAGCACTGATAGGAGTGTGGGTCGGGCGCACCCTGGTCGCTCATCGGGGGGGGGGGTTCGGCCGGCGACGCCCTGAGAGGCGTGACTGCGTTGTTGGTATGTTCACTATGCACATTACGTTTATATCCTTCCTGTTCTATGTGCTACTCGATGTCAAAGGAACCGGGCGATGCCGAACGGGACGACGAGGAGGACAGGCGACAACCGGCGGACCGACAGCCACCCGGAGAAAAACAGGATAGCAGCCCAGAGGACAGACAACCGCAGGGCGGCAGGTCACAGAACCAACCACGACAGGGTGGAGAACCACGAGACAGGCAGCCACAGGCAGGAGGGAACCAACCTGGTGCCGGACAACCGCAGGGCCGACAGCCACAGGCAGGGGGAAACCAACCTGGTGCCGGACAACCGCAGGGCCGACAGCCACAGGCAGGAGGGAACCAACCTGGTGCGGGACAACCGCAAGGTGGACAGCCACAGGCGGGGGGGAGCCAACCGGGTGCCGGACAACCGCAGGCAGGGGGAAACCAACCTGGCGCGGGACAACCACAGGGTGGACAGCCACGGGCGAGGGGGAGCCAACCAGGTGGTGGACAGCCCCAGGGTGGACAACCGCGAGTCGGGCAGCCGCAGGGGCAACAGTTTCAGACTGGACTGGATGTCGACACGAACTACCTCCAAGAGTGGGCCGTCTACGTCACGGCGCTGTTCGGCGTCGGTGGGGTCGGTCTCGGCGTGCTGTGGATACTCATCAACGCCATCGACGAGCCCATCTTCGAGCCCGAGGGGACTAGTTCGCTTGGAGGTGCGATTGAGTCCTCAACCAGTGCAATCGCTGCTACACCGGTGGTGATTACAATGCTGATGATTCTCGCGGTGGCCGCCGTCTTTCTGGGCGCGTGGTTCGGCCGGAAATTAGGCGAACCGGACCGGGAGTCGTTTGTAATCGCCGGCGGGTCGGTTGCGGCGGGGGCCGCGGTGTTTTTTCTCCTGGTCTCGGTGTTGCTGTCGGTCGGACTCGACGGACTGTCGGCCAACATCGGGGGTATCATCATCAACCTGATTCTGACCGTAATCTTCATCGGGGCCATCGCGGCCGGCGGCGCTGCGGTGACGCGGAACCTGGCCCCGAGGGACCTCTGATAGGGTCGTGCGTGAGTCTTTACCGCTGGCCTCTCACAGACCACGTGTCTCTGCCACTCTACCCCCTATATTTCGATGGCGTACCGAAGATAACCACGCACGACCCTATGAGACCGAACTCACACCCGCTGAACCCGCTTCGCTACCGACTCACCGTCAGAAGTGCATGTGCGTTGTCGAGTCGGGCATATCGTCGTCATCGTCGTCGTCGGTCCCACCGTCGTGGATGTACCGGGCGTTGTCGTCGGTCAGGTAGACCTGCCCGTTCTCGACGGTGATGTCGACGGTAAACAGTGTGGTGTTGGCGGCCGGGCCGTTGTCGCACCCGCCGGAGCAGGCGTCGAACACGGAACCGTGTTTCGGGCAGACGATACCGCCGTCACGCATCACCGCTCCGACACCCTCGCGGTAGAGGCGCTGGTCTTGGTGCGTGCAGCGGTTGACCCACGCTTCGACCCCGTTCTCCTCGCAGGGGACGAGCAGTACCTCGCGGTCACTGCCGTCGACCCTGACGGTGAACAGCCAGGACCCCTCCGACTGTACCGTCTCGACATCCGTCAGTCGGTAACGCATACCACCTGTTGTGGTCCCGTGTAGTTGAGCGTCCCGGTCACGTACGGTGTCTCGGGCGCTCCGGTCACCGGACCTGCCCGCTCCGCTCTCGTCGGGTTGTCTTGTACCCGCCCGCATCCTCGATGGCGTCGACCAGTTCGTCCTGCAGGCGTTCGACGCGCTCACGGATGTCCTCGACGTTCTCGCGCTGTTGTTCGACCGTCTCGCGACCCCCGGTCCCGGCGGGTTCGGTGTTCTCGCCGAGGTCTGCCAGTTCCGCCGCGAGCGTCGGGGGTCCGTATCGGCCCGGAACAGGTCAGTCGCCGAGTGCACTCGCGCCCTCGTCAACGACAGCAAGCAGGGTGTCGACATGGTCCTCACGGGACCGGGAGGAGAACAGTTCGTGACCACCGTCGTAGAGGACAGTGCGTTCGGCCGGCACCGCCTCGCCGATAGCGCGGGTCGAGACGATGGGGTCCGCGAGCGTGCAGAAGACGACTGCCTCGTCATCGATAGGCGGGAGGTCCCGGTGTGCGCGGAGCGATTCCCGGATGAACGTGGGGGCGGCCCGCGAGGGACCCTCGCGTAGCTGTCGGTCGGTCGCGAGACCGCCGATTGCCTGCCTCGTGGCGGTGCCGCTCGGGAGGACCGGTCGCGTGACCGGGAGCTTCGAGACAAGCGAGAGCAGTGTCTGCTCGATACCGACGACACCCCGGGGGAACCCCCAGAACGGGCTCAGGAACGTCATCGTCCGGGCACCGTCGATGTAGGCGGCCACGAGTCCGCCCGCGCTGTGACCGACGAGGCGAAACTCACCGAGCTTCGAGAGGTAGCTGTCCACCGGGGCGACGTAGTCCCGCTCGAAGTCCGCGATAATATCGGGAATCCGGAACGCGTGCACGCGGTAGCCCGCGCTGGTGAACCGGGTGAGCAACCACTCCACGTTCTCGTGGTCGAGCCGGTTCCCCCAGCCCATAATACAGACGAGGTCCGAGCCGCTCTCCGGACCGCACTGTTCGACTCTCATATCCATCGCGGCGAGCGCCGTGACCTAAACAGTTTGGACGGCGACCGGGTGGATACCACCCACTGTCAGTCTGTCTCACAGGCTTTATGTACTGCGGTTGTATCCATCGGGTTATGGACGAGGGGAGACGCCCGCGAGCCCTCCTGGTGGTGGTGTCACTGACACTCACCGCGCTCGCGCTCGGGGCTGCAGCCCCGGCCGTCGCGGCGGGGGACGGGACCGAGACCACGACAGTGGTAACCCACGACGAGGGAGAGACAGTCACAGACCACACCGGGACACCGGTGACGCGGTCACCGACGGTGACTGCGGCCACGACCCAGGACAACGAGACCGACGACGCCGTCGAGGAGATTCTCGACGCGATTCCGGACACGGTGCTCGACGAGCTCCCCGAGGGGTTCGTCGAGAACCTGCTCGGGAACTTCGAGGGGGGACTGGCGGGTGACATCGTCGACCAGCTCGACACGCTCGAGGACATCCCGGACACGGTGCTGGAACCGGTCCTGCTCGATATCGTCGACAACGTTCCCGACGGGGTGCTCAACAACAGTCAACAGCTCGTCGAGGACCCGCCGGACGAGATACCGGCGGTACTCTGCCGGGCAGACGACATGGCCGAGAAGGCCGACCCCGGCGGTCGTGAGGAGTGGGGTCCGACCGACGTGAACGCGCAACTGGGGAACCAGAATCTCACTGTCGGGACAAACGAGCTGGGAACGGTCACGGTGTTCAAGTACCCGAACCCCTCCTACGGGAGTCAGGTGAAACACCACGCGATGGACCGCCGGGAGCCGTACTACGGGGCGGACCCCAACTCCGGGACGTTCCTCGGGTTGACATACACCGCCGACGGCGAACAGCAGTTCGACTGGTTGCGCGACTGGGGTCCGGTCTCCACGTCGAACCCCGACCACGCCGAGCACGTCGACCAGTACTGGCAGTCCGACACCTCGGACACGCTCGTCACCGAGTACCGCAACGAGAGTCTCGGACTGACGGTAACCGTCGTCGACGCGATTCCGAAAGACGAGGATGTCCACGTCCGGGACATCTCGGTCGAGGCGAGCAACGACTCGGCGGTGACCGACGTCGAGGTGGTCTCGTACGCGAACTTCAACCTCGTCGACAACAAGGACGCGCTCATCCCGACCCAGGACTGGTG